>JAFSZR010000084.1 GCA_017459135.1 Lachnospiraceae bacterium
ATAAGTTCAATTGTTTCATCAAGGTTTTCACAAGCCTCATAATGAACAGTAAGCAAATCAGCGCCTGCATCCTTAAACGAATCTATATATCTTTTAGGTTCGTTTATCATAAGATGCACATCAAAAAAGGCCTTTGTTATCTTTCTAATGGATTTTATAACCGGCTGACCGAAAGAAATATTCGGCACAAAAGCACCGTCCATAACATCCAGATGATACCACTCAACTCCCGCATCATCCAGGATTTTTGCATTTTTTTCAATATTATTGAAATCGATTGATAAAAGTGACGGAGAAAGAATATTCATCCTACCATTTCCTCTTTTCTTTTAATTCTTCATAAAGTTGCTGATAATTATCATATCTGAGTTTACTGACAATACCTTCGGAAAGAGCATTTTTGACGGCACAGTCAGGCTCATTTATATGAATACAGCCGTTAAATCTGCATTTACCCTCAAATTGTTCAAATTCATTATAATAATATTTTAAATCTTCAGGCTCAATATTTTCAATATATAACGAAGAAAAACCGGGTGTATCAAGTATATATGTATCACCACCTATACACATAAGCTCGGTATGCCTGGTTGTATGTTTTCCTCTTTTTATCTTCTCACTTATATTGCCTGTCTTAACATCAACATGCGGACATACGGCATTTACGATTGAAGACTTTCCTACTCCCGAAGGACCTGCCAAAACGGTTGTCTTGTCTGTCAGTATGTTTTTTAATATATCTATTCCGTTTTCACCGCTATCTTTATTTGCAGCGGTTATTACTACATCATATCCGCATTTTTCATAGATTTCTTTTACGGTTTTTATCTCTTCCTCACTCACAAGATCAGACTTGTTAAAACATATAATTGTTTTAATATCCTGCAAGTTCATCATAATAAGAAATCTGTCCAAAAGATTGTAATTAGGCTTTGGATTGGAAAGTGCAAAAATAATAATTGCCTGACTGACATTGGATACAGCCGGGCGAATCAAAGAATTTGTTCTCTCATGAATATTAATGATATTTCCTGTTTTGTCTTCTTCACTGATTATGTCGATATCAACATCATCACCAACCATGGGCTTTATGTTTTGATTCCTGAAAACCCCTTTGGCTTTACACTCATATATAAAATTATTGTGTAGGTGGACATAATAAAATCCACCTACACCTTTAATAATTTTTCCCGTCATATTAGTTCTCTCTGTATGTTATGCTTGGAGTTTTACCAAAGCTGCCCGATACATCAGTTCCATCGATAAATACCGAATACGTAAAGTTCTCGTTATTTGAAGCCAAACCTCCGATGCTGACACTTGCACTGGCTTTACCCTCGGTATTAAGAGTAACCGTCTGATCCTGCGTGGCACTTCCGTTAGAGACTCTTACGGTAACCGTTCTTCCGGCATAAGATACAGGATTTCCATCTGCATCCGTTTCACCCTGAGGAGCACTGATATCAACTCTTACATCGGCCGTATATGTAACCTGTTTTTCCTCCGGCCCGTCACTGATAACAAAATCAACCGCTGTTCCTTCCGGAACCTCACTTCCGCTCTTTGTACCCTGCCTTATAACATATCCCGCAGCAACATTGTCGCTGTTTTCATGTGTTATATTACCTGCTTTAAGCTTCTTTGCAGTAAGAGCATTTTCTGCTTCAGCCTGAGTATATCCCGTAAGGTTAGGTACTTCTGCGTTCTTCTCTTCCTTACCGTTACTTACAACAAGTGTTATCTTAGAACCTTCCTTAGCCATGGTCTTTCCGCCCGGCTCAGTCCTTATTACTTTATCCTTTTCAACTTCTTCACTGTATTCATATGCATGAGTTACGGTAAAGCCTGCTTCCTGAAGAATAGTTACTGCCTGTGCATCTTCATAATTCTTAACATCAGGTATTTCCTTTTCTTCAGCTCCCGCACTAACCTTGATTATTATCTCGGCATCCTTTGCGGTAGGTACACCCTTTGCTATACTCTGCTCAAAAACATAACCTTCCTGCTTTTCGGTATTTGTCTCATGAACAGACTGAACATTTGTAAATCCGGCATCCTTTAATATCTTAAGTGCAGCCTCCTCCGAAATACCTACAACATCTTCCATAGGAATCTCAACAACAGCTTCAGCAGTTACGGAACTTGAAGTTGTTGTCTTTTTATTTCCAAACTTAAACCATCCCATCATCTTACCGAGAACAATCATTACAATTATAGCAATTATGACTGCCGTTGCTACAGCTCCAATCATAACCGCTTTCTTAAGATTAGGATCTATATCGCCTTCGCTTTCGTAATTATCATAATCATCATAATCTTCATCGTCGTCATAATCCTGAACCTTCTTTATACTGCCACGTCTCGGTTGCTGAGGAATATATTCTTCCTCTTCTTCCTCCCAAGGATCTTCTTCCTGAAGAAGCTGATTAATCCTTTGATTATTAACAGGTATGGTTGAAAGTCCCTGAACAGGTCTCATTTCACCCATTTCATTTTGAACAGGTGCATTGAAGAACACATTAGGCTGTGCCGGCTTAACCTGTGCGGCATTTCTTACGGCCTCAATTTCTTCCTTTGACCACTCCTGTGTAGGACTGTTTGATATGGCAGAAGGTGCCACAACAATATCTATATTAGGATTGTTTTGTACTCTCTTTAAATCTGCAATAAGCGCACTTGCGGTAAGATATCTTCTCTCCGGCTTCTTCTGGGTAGCCTTAAGAATAACCTTTTCAAAGCTTGCATAGATATCAGGATAATACTCTCTAGGAGAAACCATTTCATTTTGTATATGCATAAGTGCAACGGAAACATTATTGTCGCCCTCAAAAGGAACTCTTCCCGTTACCATCTCATACATAGTAATACCGAGTGAGTAGATATCACTTCTCTCATCGCTGTATCCGCCTCTTGCCTGCTCAGGCGAAATATAATGAACACTTCCCATAGCACCTGAAGTAAGTGTATTTGCCGAAGCTGCCTTCGCAATTCCGAAATCAGTAACCTTAAGATTGCCGTTCTTGCTTACAAGTATATTTTGAGGCTTAATGTCTCTATGTATAATATGATTTTCATGTGCTGTTTCAAGCGCCGAAGCAATCTGAATCGAAAAATCAATCGCTCTGTCCATCGGAAGTCTTCCGTTTTCATGGATATATTCCTTAAGGGTAATTCCTTCAACAAGCTCCATAACTATAAAGTAAATTCCGTCATCCTCAGCAACGTCAAATACATTTACAATATTAGGATGTGTAAGTCCCGCAGAAGCCTGTGCCTCAATTCTGAACTTTGTAACAAAAGTTTTATCATTTACAAATTCAGGCTTAAGCATCTTAATAGCTACATTTCTTTTAAGCCTGTGATCCTTGGCTTTATATACGATAGACATTCCGCCGGCACCAACAACCTCAAATATTTCATATCTATCACATAATATCATTCCCGGTTTTAACATAATTCCAACCCTTTCTGATTATTTCTCGATTAGTTTAACTCGCTATAATGACTACAGATATATTATCCGCTCCACCATAATAATTTGCTCTGTCAACAAGAGAATCAACCGCATCTCTCAAATCTTCATTCTCAACAACAATATCTCTTATCTCATCATCTTCAACCATATTGGATAAACCGTCCGAACAAAGAAGGTATTTATCCTCAGGATTTATATCTATTTCAAAGAAATCGGGAATAACCTCTTCCTTTGAGCCCATTGCCTTGGTGATAATATTTTTTTCAGGATGATTTCTTCCTTTTTTTCTTTCAAGCTTGCCGTCTCTTATAAGTTCCTCAACCAATGAATGATCCATGGTTATCTGCTTTATGTCGTTTCCTACGGCATAAAGTCTGCTGTCTCCTATATTTGCCACATAAAGCTTATCGTCCTGAACCACCGCCGCAACCATAGTGGTTCCCATTCCTCTTAAATCCGGATCGCGGCTGGCTGTTTTATATATTTCATTATTGGCATATATCATGGCACGCTTTAAGACGGCAACCGGATTTTCTATGGTTGATTTTTTTATAAAATCAACCGCAATATCAATCGCCATCTGTGATGCCTGATCGCCGGCTCTGTGTCCGCCCATGCCATCAGCAACTATATAAAGATTAGGCAATGGTCCGACCGGCTTATCGCTGTAATATATACTGTCCTGATTATTACTTCTCTTGCTGCCGGTATCTGTTTTTCCGCTAGACCTCATAGGATTCCTCCTAAACCTTAATCGAATACTTTCTTCTTAACTGACCGCAGGCAGCATCAATATCACTACCCACACTCCTTCTTATAGTAACATTTATTGAATTTTTTTCAAGTACTAATTTAAAATTTTGAATTGAATTGTTGTCACCCTTCTCATAATCCCTTTCCTCAATTGAGTTTACGGGTATGAGATTAACATGACTGTTAAGTCCTTTCAAAAGCCGGGACAACTCCAAAGCATCTTCCCTGCTGTCGTTTTGTCCTTTAACCAGACTGTATTCAAAGCTTATTCGTCTTCCTGTTATTTCAAAATATCTCTTGCAAGCCTCGAGTATTTCGGAAATACTGTATTTTTCGGCAATCGGCATAAGCTTTCTTCTTTTTTCGTCATTCGGTGCATGAAGTGATATGGCAAGTGTTATGGCAAGTTTCTCGTCCGCAAGCTTAAGTATTTGCGGAACAAGACCGCAGGTTGACATGGTTATGTTCCTCATACTGAGGTTGTAACCTTTTTCGTCCGTAATAAGCCTTATGAACCTTAACACATTATCGTAATTATCAAGCGGCTCGCCCGTACCCATTATGACTATATTTGAAATACGCTCGCCGGTAATTCTCATCGCCGCATAAACCTGCTCAAGCATTTCGGAAGCACTAAGATTTCTTACTAGACCTCCGATTGTCGAAGCACAGAACCTGCATCCCATACGACAACCCGCCTGCGACGATATACATATGGAATTTCCATACGAATATTTCATAAAAACGGTTTCTATCATCTGTCCGTCCGAAAGTTTAAATAAAAATTTAACCGTACCGTCTTTCTTTGAAACCTGTCTTGTTTCTTCCTCAAGAACGGTAAAACCGCTTTCCTTTATCTTCTCTCTCATATCTTTCGGAAGATTGGTCATTTCATCCACGTTACCAACATACTTTTCATGCATCCACGAAAAGAGCTGCTTGGTTCGAAATGCGGGAAGACCTATATTATGTATATATTCTTCAAGTTCATTATAATACATTGATTTTATATCTGTTGTTTCCAAATCCACCATAACTTAAGTCTCCCAAATGCTACACTCTTTTCATAATCGCATAAAAGAATCCGTCACACTTATCTGTTCCCTGCACAAATTGTCTTTTCCCGACAAGCGAAAAATCCGTTTTGTTTTTAAGGAATCTATCTACCTGTACATCATTCTCATCGGGATTAACGGTACATGTACTGTAAAGAAGAAGACCGTTCTTTTTTACATACGAAGCGGCATTATTTATAATCCGTTTCTGTAAATCTATCAATTCGTCTATCTGCTCTTTTGTCACACGATATTTTATGTCATTCTTTCTTCCGATTATTCCCAGCCCCGAACACGGAACATCGGCTATAACCAGATCCGTATTATCGTCAAAATCATAATCAAACAAGTCTTTTGAAATGTGTTCCAAAGCATCATGCTGCGCAACTTTTGCATTTTTAAATCCGAGTCTTTCGATATTTTCCTCAATCAAAGAAAGCTTATCTTCGGATATATCCATGGAATATATCATTCCTTGGTTATTCATATACTCAAGAGCCGCGGTTGTCTTTCCCCCCGGTGCGGCACAGATATCAAGCGCCGTAAAATCCTCGGATATCTCTTTTTCTTTTGTTAATTCCTTAAAACTTTCAGCTATCGCGCATACCGAACTTTCGTCCTGTACGGTAAAATAGCCCTGCTTATAACCGAAAATCCTTTTTATAAAATCATATCCCGATATAAGAAGAACCTTATCCGAATATTGTCCGTTTACTGCATTTATCCCCTGCTCTGTCAGTTCTTTTTTTAACTCATCTCTTGATATCTTATTTAAATCAATTCTTATCGAAGTTTCCCTTTTATCAAAGCAGCCCTCAAGAATATTCATATAAGTGTCGGGATAGTCGGTCATAAACTTTTTTATAAGCATTTCCGGCATCGAATACTTAACCGACAAAAACAATATACGATTATCCTCTTCCGAAGGATAAGATATATTATCTTTATTTTTTGCTATATTTCTTAAGACACCGTTTACAAAGCCCGAAAGGCCGGAAAATCCGTGTTTCTTCGCGAGTTTTACAGCCTCATTGCATGCAGCACTGTCAGGCACACTGTCCATGAACAGGAGTTGATATACTCCCATTCTTATTATGCATCTTATTTTTGATTTAAGCTTATCGGATTTTGTTTTTGAAAATTGATTTATTATGTAATCAAGTTTTATACGTGTTTCGACAACACCTTCAGAGAGCCTTGTGATGAAGGCTCTCTCTTTTTTTTCGATAAATTGATTTTTTTTGAGTGCTTTATTTAAAGCTATATTGGAAAAAGTATTATTATCTTCGATATCCATAAGAATATCAAGAACTATATCTCTTTCGTTTGCCATCTCTATTCTCCGACAAATGTATGGACACAAAGCTTATTACCGTTTAAATAAGCTGCGGTATCCATAGCTTTCTTTCCTTCGGGCTGTATACTCAATACGGTAAGTGCGCCCTCTTTACATTTTACGGTAAAGCTCTTCTTTGTTACTTCAACTATTTCTCCCGGTTTGCCTTCCTTATAGGCTTCATTTTCACCATTTGCAACACGGGCTTTAAGAATTTTAGCCGTCTTTCCGTCTATTACCGTATATGCGCAAGGCCACGGAATAAGCCCTCTTATCAGTCTTTCAAGCTTTACGGCAGGCATGTTAAAATCAAGCTTGCCGAGTTCTTTTGTAAGCATATGAGCATATGTGCTTTCTTCATCATTTTGTTTTGTTCTTACGGCAGTTCCATCTTCAAGAGCCTTAAGCGTTGATATTATGAGCTTCGCTCCCGCATCCGCAAGCTTATCGTGAAGTGTTTCACCCGTATCGTCAGGGGCTATAACAACTTCGCTTTTTTCAATCATATCACCTGTATCAAGACCTTTTTCCATATACATGGTTGTTACGCCCGTTTTTTCACAGCCATCGATAATAGACCATTCTATAGGTGCGGCTCCTCTGTATTTCGGCAAAAGCGATGCATGTATATTTATGCAGCCGTACTTCGGAATTTCAAGTATACTTTCCGGGAGTATCTGACCGTAAGCCGCAACAACAATTGCATCCGGCTTTTGTTTTTTTATCTTTTCTATTGAATCGGCTTCCTTTATCTTTCCCGGCTGAAATACTTCTATTCCCAACTTTGTTGCTGCCTGCTTAACGGGAGTCGGAACAAGTTTGTTACTCCTTCCCTTTGCTTTATCGGGTTGTGTTATAACCAAAGAAACCTCGTGACCCGATTTTGCTATGGATTCTAATGAACCCACAGCAAAATCGGGGGTTCCCATATAAACTATTTTCATATTTTTACGTATAATCCAATTATCAGTTGATGATTGGATTTTTCCCTTTCTCCCAGGTTCTTCTGGGTAATCTAATCTCTATCTGATATATTTATTAAGGCGCTGTGGATCTGTGCCTATATTTTTACAGCTTTGACTGGTACG
>JAFSZR010000085.1 GCA_017459135.1 Lachnospiraceae bacterium
CGATTCTCGGAAGAGTCTGCATGGATCAGATTATGGTCGATGTAACGGATATTCCGGAAGCATGCTTAAGGGATGAGGTAATCCTTATCGGTTCATCGGGTGATAAGAGTATAAGCGTTGAAGAAGTTGCAGAACCTGCGGCAAGCTTTAATTACGAGCTTGTTTGTAACATTGCAAGGCGTGTTCCGAGAGTATATTATGAGGAAGGAAAAGAAAATCTCTGCGTTAATTATCTGATTTGATTATAATACAGGCAGAAAATGTATCGTATAAGGAAATTAACACCTGACGTACATTACAGATAAATTAATTGAATATACCGGTTGATTATTGGAAATACTTTGATTAGTTAATTAATGACTATGGGAGTGTGAATCGATTTGATAATCAGGAGAGGCGATATTTATTACGCAGATCTTAGACCGGTAGTGGGTTCTGAACAGGGCGGAATAAGACCGGTACTCATTATACAGAACGAAGCGGGAAATAAGCATAGTTCAACGGTAATTATTGCCGCAATAACCTCACAGCTACATAAAGCAAAGCTGCCGACGCATGTTGAGCTTGATTCAAGGTATTGCGATATAGCCAAGGATTCTGTTATACTGTTGGAACAGCTTAGAACCGTTGATAAACAAAGATTAAAGGAAAAAGTTTGTCATCTTGACAACAGCATTATAAGAAGAGTAAACGAGGCTTTGAAAATAAGCCTGGAACTGTAGTATATACGAAATATAAGGAGATAAAAAATGGCTGGTGGGCCCGGAGGCTTAAAAAAGTTTTTTTCAAAAAAAGTAAATGAAGAAAAGGTTGAAGAGGACATATTGTCTATGGTCGAGGAAGGCCATGAACAGGGTGTCATAGAAGAAAATGAAGTTGAAATGATATCCAATATCTTTGAGTTTTCTGATAAAAATGCAAGAGATATCATGACGAGCAGACAGAAGATAATAGCTCTTGAGGATACGGTTAATGTCGACGAAGCACTTCACTTTGCATTGGAAAACAGCTTTTCGAGATATCCGGTTTATGAAGAGGATATTGATAACATAATCGGTGTAATACATCTTAAGGATTTGATTGCTGCATATATCGAAGACCCTAAGCAAAATATTAAAGAAATACTTGAAGAACCGATATTTATTCATCCTACATTTAATATATCAAAGCTTTTGCAGAAAATGCAGAGCGAAAAGATACATATGGCGATTGTACTTGATGAGTACGGACAGACGGAAGGTCTTGTCGCAATGGAGGATATAATAGAGGAAATAGTGGGAAATATTTTCGATGAACATGATGAGGAAGAGGTTGATAATATAAAGAGCATTTCAAGAGATGCGTATCTTATAAGCGGTGATGCATTTTTAAATGAAATAGCCGAAGAGTTATCGATAGAATTCCCGGATGAGGATTTTGAAACCTTAAACGGTTTCCTGTTATATAAGCTTGAAAGAATTCCTGATGAAAATGAGAAAATCGAGATAATATATCAGGGATATAAATTTACACCGATTAAGATATCGGATAAAATGATTCGTCTGGTAAGAGTTGAAAAGACCGGCGATGAAGAAGAAACAAACAGTGAGGATAAGTAAATAGCTTATCTTAAAATAAAATGATGTGAATAAAATACGATATAAGGAGTAAAAAGATGTCAGGACATTCAAAATTTGCGAACATTAAGCACAAGAAGGAAAAAAATGATGCCGCAAAAGGTAAGATTTTTACCATAATCGGAAGAGAAATCGCGGTTGCCGTTAAGGAGGGCGGTGCAGATCCTGCCAATAACAGCAAGCTTCGTGATGTTATAGCCAAGGCAAAGGCAAACAATATGCCTAACGATACCATAGAAAGAGGTATCAAGAAGGCTGCGGGAGATGCCAATTCGGTTAACTACGTAACCATTACATATGAAGGATACGGAC
>JAFSZR010000086.1 GCA_017459135.1 Lachnospiraceae bacterium
CTCCGCCCTGAAGCACAAAAGTCCTGAAACCGAGTTCATATCCGCTTTCACAACAGGATAATATTTCTTCTTTCGTCAACCTGTATCTGTCGGCATTTTCGTTACTTCTTCTTATACCGCAATAAAAGCAGTCGCTTTTACAATAATTTGTAAATTCTATAAGACCTCTTATATAAACTGACTTACCATATATTTCCTGTCTTACCCTGTCTGCCTCCGTATATAGCTCTTCGTCATATACATAGGTTTCCAGCAAAAGCTTAAGTTCATCATTATTCAGATTGTTATTATTTGAAAGCTTTAGTACAAGATTATCCAATTCAAACTCCTATGAACCAATTATTAATTAAATTATATAACATTTTTGCAAATAAAAAAACCACAGGCTAAAGAAGTCTGTGGTTTAAATCTTACATTTAATTTAAGAACTTTGAAGATAATAACAAAGCAATTACCATAAATAAAAGACCTAAGAATGCTGTAATCTTTCTTAATATGGATTCCTTTGATTTACCCTTGTTTTTGCTCCAGTAAGTATCGGCACTGCCTCCGCTTATTGAGCTTGTAAGTCCGCCTTCTTTTCCTTCCTGCATCATAACAATGATGGATAACAATATTGAAATAACTATAAATACTATAATTAATGCTGTTTTCAATTGAAAAAACCTCCTAAACAAAGCTAAAAATATAACACACTTTGCTTATATTATCACAGAAGAAAAGATTTCGCAACACTTTTTTTAATCTTCTTCTACAGGCTCAAGCGGAACATCAGATGTACAATGTGCACACTTGATAGCCTTTATATCTATCTCGGTTCTGCAGTAAGGACAAATCTTGGTAGTTTTCTTCTCTTCTTCCTTCTTCTTACCGATAGACATAAGCTTATTCATTGCCTTGATAAGACAGAATAAAACTACGGCAACAATAAGGAAATTTATAACAGCTGTTATAAATGCTCCCCACTCGATGTAAGCTCCGGTATCACCGATTTCGGTTCTTCCACCAACCTCTGCGCCGCCAATTGCTGCAATAAGAGGATTAATAAAGTCCTCTGTAAAAGCGGTAATAATTGACGCAAATGCACCACCGATGATAACACCGATTGCCATGTCCATTACATTGCCCTTAAGCGCAAACTCTTTAAATTCCTTTAAAAACTTTTTCATGCTTTTATCCCCCTTTTATATTTACTTATCTTACGATAAGTGATTTACCTGTCATTTCTGCCGGCTGTTCAAGTTCCATAATCTCAAGTAATGTAGGAATAATATCCGCAAGGCATCCACCCTCACGAAGCTTAACATCACCATAATTATAAAGTATGAAAGGAACAGGATTGGTTGTATGAGCAGTATGAGGTGCACCTGTCTCATAATTAACCATCTGCTCGGCATTTCCATGGTCTGCACAGATAAACAATACACCGTCAACGGATTTAACCGCTTCTACTGCAGTTCCGACACATTTGTCAACTGTTTCAATTGCTTTAACGGCTGCAGGAATAACGCCTGTATGTCCAACCATATCCGGATTTGCAAAGTTAATTATTATAACATCATATTTATCAGATGTAATCGCAGCATTAAGCTTCTCACTAACCTCAGGAGCGCTCATCTCAGGCTGTAAATCATAAGTTGCCACTGCAGGTGACTTAACGAGAATTCTGTCCTCTCCGTCATTTGGCTCTTCAAGACCGCCGTTAAAGAAGAAGGTTACATGTGCATACTTCTCTGTTTCCGCAAGTCTTAACTGCTTTAAACCAAGTGATGCAAGATACTGTCCGAAAGTATTCTTAATCTCTTCCTTCTTAAATGCAACAAGCTTATTTGGAATAGTCTCGTCATAATCCTTGAAGCAAACGTATGTAAGCGGAAATCTTCCGTTTGGTCTGTCAAATCCATCAAAATCATCACAGCAGAATGCTCTTGTAATCTCTCTTGCTCTGTCAGGTCTGAAGTTAAAGAAGATTACGGAATCGTTTTCCTTAACAAGTGAAACAGGCTTACCGTTTTCTGTAATTACGGTAGGAAGAACAAACTCATCAAATACTTCCTTATCATATGAATCCTGCATAGCCTGAACAGGATCTTCAGCTGTTACACCTTCGCCTGTTACGAGTGACTTATATGCAAGCTCTACTCTATCCCAACGATTATCTCTGTCCATTGCATAGTAACGACCTGAAAGTGATGCAACCTTACCTACACCAATTTCCTTAGTCTTTGCAACGAGCTCCTCAAGATAACCCTTTCCTGATGCAGGAGGTGTGTCTCTTCCATCAAAGAAAGGATGAATATATACATTTGAAAGTCCCTGCTTCTTGCAAAGCTCAAGTATTGCATAAAGATGTGTATTGTGGCTGTGAACTCCTCCGTCCGAAAGAAGTCCCCAAAGATGAAGGTCTGAATTATTCTTCTTGCAATTTTCAATTGCTGCAAGAAGCTCCTCGTTTTCGAAGAAATCTCCGTCATCTATTGCTTTTGTGATTCTTGTTAAATCCTGATATATAATTCTACCGGCTCCCATATTCATATGTCCAACCTCTGAATTACCCATCTGTCCGTCAGGAAGTCCAACGAACATACCCGAAGCATTTCCCTTAACAAAAGGGCACTCTGCCATAAGCTTGTCCATTACAGGAGTCTCGGCCATAGCGATTGCATTAGCTTCTTTGTTATCGCTTAAGCCATATCCGTCAAGTATCATTAAAACTACCGGTTTCTTTGCCATTTTATATTTCTCCTTTTTCTATAGGGTCGTCTCTTTGCAACCCCTGTTAATTATTAATAAAAAATACGTCATATATTATATATCAAAGATATTATTATTTTCAAGTAAAACAATGATATATTTATATATTTTTGCATTATGTATAAATATTATTTGTAGTATTCACCCAGGCTTATGCCGTTTATTCCAAGAGGTATTTCATGGTCAAGACCGATGAATTTTCCACCGTCATTCCAGAGAACTTCCTTGACGAAATTGTACTTATCTTCATCCCAGGTTGTGAAATCGTCAAGTACCATACCGCCGGTATCCCCCGAGTTTGCATTAAAGCACCAGAATGTATGGTTTAACCGGTTTTCTTTGATAAGCTGACGCATATAAGTCATCCAGGTAATATTCGGCTCGGTCATATATCCGCCCCACTCTCCTATTAAAAGCGGTGCAATATTTTCCTCTTTTATGTAGAACCAATTATCATGCCAGCAATCATCCATAAGACTGTCAAAGTCGTAATCGCCTTCAAACCAAGGCTGTTCATATACAGTCGGACCGTAATCATGAGGTGAGTATACAAGTTTGTTTTGATATTTACCAAGGTCTATCGGATTATCCTTTACTCCCCGAAGATTTCCGCCCCACCAGTTAAAGTAGTAATCCTTATCATCCGTTGATGAAAAATCTCCGTTACTCTTAATATCTGTCGGATAAATCTCTATACCCTCAACAAGTACAAGTACATTAGGATTTTTCTCAAATACGCTTGCTGCAGCCTGTTCAGCGGTATATTTCCAGTTGTTTTTATCCTTGGAATTGTCCCATTTTGCTGCACCGTCGCCCTCGTACGGTTTGCCGTGAGGCTCGTTCTTTAAATCATAAGCTACGATTGTGTCATCGTTTTTATATCTTTCTGCCATCCACGAAAGCGCACTGTAATAATCTTCAACCGATACGCTGTCCGTATACCAAAGATTAACCATATGACCACTTGCATTTGTTTCGGCACTGTGTATATCTATGATAAGCTTAAGTCCGTTTGCACGACATTGACCTATTACATAATCAAATATCTGCAGACTGTCCATTCCTACAAGATAATCATTGGTCGCCTGATTGAAATTGGCATCCGGATAATCGCCGTGTGACCATTGATTAATAAGCTGTGCGGACATAGGAACTCTTATTATATTAAATCCATGGTTCGCTATCTCCTGGATGGATTGGTTTAAGTCACTTGCCCAAAGACCGTCAAATGTGTTGGTTCCGGTATTATAACCAAACCAGTTGATACCCGTAAGCCAAACTTCGTTACCGTCCTTATCAAGTATTTTGCTTCCGTCCGTATAAAGCCAGTCATCGGTTGTAGGCTCCGGAACATCCATTGAACCGTAATCAACATCACGCTCTACGTAGACATCGCTACCCGATGAGCCGTCTTGCTTATTTGAATTATCCGAATCAGAAGTATTGTCAGTCGCTGCAGAGTTATCTTTTCTATCTGCGTTGGCATTATCCGAACTATCGGGTTTATCTTCATTATTGACATCTTCTACAGTGCTTTCACTTTGCTTGCTACTTTCATCAGCATTTTTATCTCTTTTTTTCTGAATGTTCATACCAAGTAAAACACCAAGCAGAAACGTTACTATAAAAGCCTGGATTATAATTGTAATTACTAAATTTTTATTCATTCTTTATACCTCTTTCGATCCATTAATATCTTATCATACAACGTCTGCTTTATATTAAACTCCTCACAAAGATTATCAATTTCCGTTTTAATCTCACACTTCTTTTCTTCAGATAAATTCTGTTTTCTCTTAACAGCCCTGATAAGTAAATTTTTAGGAGAGCTGTCATAATCGACAAATTCAAGTATCTGTGTTTTATAGCCGCAATATTCAAGTATGTCGGCTCTTATGGTATCCGTAATAAGAGCGGAAATACGTTCTTTAACTATGCCATGTTTTGTAAGTGCGGATAATTTATCTGTTTTAATAACCGCATTAACTTCCTTCTGACAACATGGTACCGACATAATGATTCCGACATTCCAGTTAATCGCATTATATAAAGCATAATCTGTCGCGGTATCACAGGCATGTAATGTAACAATCATATCAACTTTATCATCGGGAGAATATCCATTTATATCTCCAAGCTTAAAACGAAGATTGTCATAACCGTATTTTACGGCTGTTTCGTTGCACTTTTCTATAACATCCTCTTTTAAATCAAGTCCTGTCATATGCACTTCATAACCTTTTTTCTCAACAAGGTAGTAATACAATATAAACGTAAGATACGACTTTCCGCAACCGAAATCAACTATATGCATATCCTTATTCGGATAATCCTTTACAACATCTTCAACAAGTTCAAGGAAACGGTTTATTTGGCGGTACTTGCCGTACATGGATTTAACTATTTTACCCTCTTTGGTAAATATTCCAAGATCAACAAGAGGCGGTATAACCGTACCTTCAGACAAAAGATAATTCTTCCTTCTGTTATGGGATAATGAAGTATCTTCTCTGTGAGTTATTGGACTTGCAAGCTTATTATTTCGTTCAATGCTTA
>JAFSZR010000087.1 GCA_017459135.1 Lachnospiraceae bacterium
AATAAAAAAGCAGAAAACAATGCTATAGAAAACAGCATAAAATCGAACGCCCATAAGTTAAAACCGTACATTCCGATTTGTATATCGGTTTTAATAATGTTTGTAATTTTCAAATATTGGGACAATGCGATTAATTTCATAGGACTTTTTATAAGTGCATCATCCGGACTTATCATAGGTATAATTATTGCTTTTCTTGTGAATATCATAATGCGTTCATACGAAAGCGGTCTAAACAAGCTCTTTAAGGGCAAGCTTAAGCATGGCACGTTACGCGCAATCGGAATAATTACTTCCATGCTTACAGTAATATTGATTATTTTCGGTGTAATAAAAATCGTAATACCTGAGCTTATAAACAGTATCGCCTTGATGATAACTGCCTTGACGGATAACGTTCCGAAAATGCTTACGGAATTAAAGACTAATAAGTATGTCGGAGAATATGCTACAAATCTTCTTAATTCCATGCCTTCATCGGAAGATATCGAAACTACCGTTCAGGGGCTCGGACACTTTATCATAAACGGTGCAAGCGGTGCCATGAATATAGTATTAAGCTCGGCGGGAGCTATTATTTCATTTATCGCAAAGCTCGGTATCGGCATATTCTTTTCAATTTATATTCTTGCCGATAAGGAAAAGCTCAAAAGACAATGTACAAGTCTTGTGAACACTTATCTTCCGGGCAGGAAAACTATTCTTTCCTTAGCCGAACTGCTTGCTAAAAACTTCCGAAACTTCATAGTTGCGCAGGTTACTGATGCTTGTATCTTAGGTGGTCTTTGCATAGTCGGTATGCTTATTCTTAGGCTTCCGTATGCGGTAATGTCCGGTGTAATCATAGCGTTTTTTGCATTGATTCCAATCATAGGCGCATTTCTCGGTATGGGACTTTCAGCATTTTTCATACTTATGGTTTCACCGGTAAAAGCACTCATTTTCCTTATCTTTATCATAACCTTGCAACAGATAGACAACAACTTCATCTATCCACGTGTGGTAGGCAACAAGGTTGAACTTCCCGGTATGTGGGTACTCGCCGCTGTAACAGTATTTGGCGGCATGTTCGGTATAGTCGGAATAATGTGCAGTGTGCCTGTAACCGCAACCGTATATAAGATTATAAAGGATGATTTAAGAAAAAGAGCTGCAAAGGCAGCGCAACAACAATCCTTCGAAGATGATGTTACAGATTAGCATTCTAGCAAAAAAGATAGGTCAATTCAGTTAGACCTATCTTTTTTGTTATTTTTCTTTAATTATTTTCTTTAATTTTTAACAACACTTTCAATATGCTCAATTGATATCCCCGTTTTTTCCGATATTTTATCAACAGACATTTCTGCATCGAAGTAAAGTGCCTTGATACGAGCCGTCGTTTCGGAATCCAATTCTGTTTCCGAACATTTATCTTCTTTTATCTCTTCTTTTATCTCTTCCTCTTTGGTTCCTGCTTCAGTCTTATTATCTTTATTTTGTTTTGCAGTGTTTCCTTTATCGGCTCCTACCTTCTTTGAAGCCTCGTACTGTAAAATAAATGTACTCAATTCATTATATTTATCTTCTCTTTTTCTTTTTGCATTACTGTTCTTTTTTAAAAATCTTCTTACGAAAACAAATACAATTATAAAAATTACTGCCAGATACAACACAAAAAGCTTTGAGCCGCTGATTGCCAAAAACATAAATAACCTCCCGGTTTAATTCTTAAATTTTACTGCCGTTCCGTAGGCTATAACCTCGGCAGCTCCCTGCATGATAGCAGATGATGCATATCTTATATTTACAATCGCATCTGCACCGAGTGCAGTTGCTTCCTCAACCATACGCTTTGTGGCCAGTGCACGTGCCTCATTCATCATTTCGTTGTAAGACTTAAGCTCACCACCAACAAGGTTTTTAAAGCCCTGTGTGATATCCTTTCCCAAATGTTTCGACTGTATAGTGCTTCCCTTAACAAGCCCCAACATTTCAAGTTCCTTTCCCGAAATATAATCAGTATTTACTAAGATCATCTTCTTCTCCTCCTTCAATCTCCTTAATTCTTTCATTTGCAACACATATAAGTATAATGCCCAGTACAAGCGGCACTATTCCAAGAACTATTTTTCCTGCCAGGCTTTCTACTTCATAGGCAACCACGAAAAAGAAAAGCAGATAATAAAGTGCCATCAGTACCGTTATAACCACGACTGCCGCCTTTTTCTTTCTGTGCTTATCCTCCATGAACATCAACCCCCTTTTGCTGATAATCAATGAAAGAATTATATCATATTCTCTGTATAAAATAAATCTATATCTGCTACTTAAGTCTTGCAATCTTACTATTTTCATTTTGAGATGGTTCAACACAAACTCCATCTATGCTTTTCAAAAAAGTACGAAGCTGGGAATATCCGTATTTTTTTATCTGAAAATCCGGATAATTTTCACGCAACTTCTGTCCTATTGCACTAAGATCCATAGGTCCTTTTTTTAGAACTGATTTAATATAATCCTTCACAGTATTTTCATTTGTTTTTTCATGCTTCAGCGATACAAATACCGTACTACGTTCTTGTGTTAATTCAAAATCTTCCTGCATCTGTACAAATTTACTCATGGAGCTATAACCATAATTTCTCTCGTCAAAGTCCTTGAATATCCTCTGAATACTACTCTTCAATCCTCCAAGACCTGTGTGTACTCCACGATTATCATTTTCACGTATAATATCTGTCATACTTTCCTTTATATCATCTATCGGTGTAATATTTATCTCGGAATTATCGGTAGAATTCTTATTTTTCCGATTATCATCAAGCACACTGTCTTCTTTTATTTCATCAATATCCAATTCACCAATTTTATCCAAGTTCACAAACAACGTACATGCTGCCTTTAAGGTCTTAGAGGCATCACTTTTACCCATTCCTATGACTTCCATTCCTTCTTCTGTGATACGATTCACAAGTCTTGTAAAATCACTGTCAGACGATACAATACAGAATATATCTACATTTTTAGTATGCATTATGTCCATTGCATCAATAACCAACATAATATCTGCTGCATTCTTTGCTGTTGAATATCTTGGCTGTTGGATAGGAACCACTGCATATATCAAAGCTTTTTTATTCCATTTAAACAATAATTCTGATGTAAAATCTCCATACATACGTTTATAAGTAACCATACCGTATTTTTTAAGTTCACTGAAAATACTGTCCAAATAACCAGCACTTGTATTCTCCGCATCAATTAAGAGTGCTATTCTTTTTTCCATACTTTCTCCTTTTTCCATACTTTCCCGATTATAGAAATTTCATCATATCTACAATACCATAAAGTCATTGTTTTGAAAAGAAACATTCAACTAAGCCAATTATCATTTTTTCAGGCATACAGACCAAATCACCTCTTCTTCTATTTTAGTCTGTTTGATTCCATGAAAAGTACAGACTAAATCAGCACTTCATATAATTTAGTCTGTGTCAGGTTTACATAACACGAGTTCCGGCTCAATATATTTTTACGTGAAAGTGGTATTTGTGCGAAGCACGTCGGTTATATAGGGTTTCGGAAAGAAAAAACAACTCCGTACAAGTGCTAAGCACAACGATTAGTGACAACTTGTTGTGCGTGTACTTTGTACGGAGCTGTTTTTTCTTTCTGTAACAGTCTATATAACCGACAGGTTATTGTAATATAACCGACAGGTTATTATTTAGCGACTACATTTACAATCTTATTTGGTACATAGATTTCTTTGATTACGTTAAGACCTGCAAGTCTGTCACCGAGAGCTTCCTTAGCCTTTGCGATAACCGTATCCTTGTCGTCGGAAACACCAATCATAACAGTAACTCTTGTCTTACCGTTTATCTGTACGGCGATTTCCTTCTCATCATCCTTCATGGCATCCTCTGAGTATGCAGGCCATTGCTGATGGAATACTGAATCCGTTCCTCCAAGCTCTTCCCAAAGCTCTTCACCGATATGAGGTGCAAACGGTGCTATAAGAAGTGCCATAGTCTTAAGAGTCTCTTTATCTACACCTGTTGTCTTAGTAAGCTCAACACACTTGTTATTTGCTTCCATAAATGCGGAAATAACGGTATTTAAGCTAAACTGTTCAAGACGGGTTGTTACATCATAAGCAAGCTTGTTACGAAGCTTGATAAGTTCCTTGGTTTCGGCAACATCCTTATCCTTATTAGCCATAACCATGTTATAGAATCTGTTAATGAAACGGTAAATACCTTCCATACCGCTGTCATCCCAGATAGAATCAAGCTCAGGTGGTCCGATGAAAAGCTCATAAAGACGAAGTGAATCGCAACCGTAATCATTTACCATATCATCAGGCGAAACGATATTTCCAAGGGATTTACTCATCTTTGTGGCTGCTCCGGTTTCCTTATCACGACCGCAAACCATACCCTGATTGAAAAGCTTCTTGAACGGCTCATCAAAATCAACAACACCTATATCATTTAAAAACTTGGTATAGAATCTTGAGTAAAGCAAGTGAAGAACCGCGTGTTCAACACCACCGATATACATATCTACAGGAAGATACTTATCAGCCTTTTCTCTGTTTACGAGTTCTTTATCATTTTTGCTGTCTACATAACGTAAGAAATACCATGAAGAACCTGCCCACTGAGGCATGGTATTTGTTTCACGCTTAGCAGGCTTGCCGCAGCAAGGGCATGTAGTATTAACCCATGAATCAATGGCAGCAAGCGGTGACTCACCCGTTCCTGTAGGCTCATACTTTTCTACATCCGGAAGAAGTACAGGAAGCTGCTCCTCAGGAACCGCAACCGCACCACAATCAGGACAGTGAATGATAGGAATAGGCTCGCCCCAATATCTCTGACGTGAGAATACCCAGTCACGAAGCTTGTAATTAACGGTTTTCTTACCGTATCCCTTTTTCTCTATCATTTCAGGTGCTTCCTTCTTAAGTACGGAAGATTCCATACCGTTCCAGTCACCTGAATTAATCATAGTACCTGAAGCCTCTGTATATGCCTCGGTCATATTTTCAATTTCTTTTCCATCCTTTGCGATTACCTGGATTATAGGCAAATCAAACTTCTTGGCAAACTCAAAGTCTCTGTCATCATGCGCAGGTACGCACATAATTGCTCCGGTACCGTAATCTGCAAGTACATAATCCGAAAGCCAGATAGGAGTCTTCTTTCCGTTTAAAGGATTAATTGCATAACTTCCGGTAAATACACCTGTCTTATCCTTATCCTGGAGTCTGTCTACATTTGACTTCATGGAAGCCTCGTAAATGTATTTATCAACCGCTTCCTTAGTTTCAGGAGTAGCAAGCTTTGCAGCAAGCTCATGCTCAGGTGCAAGCACCATAAATGTCGCACCCCAGAGTGTATCCGGACGTGTAGTATATACGGTAATCACATCATCGCTTCCGTCAACCTTAAAATCAACCTCTGCTCCGTAAGACTTTCCAATCCAGTCAGTCTGCATCTTCTTAACCTTTTCAGGCCAATCAAGCTTATCAAGGTCTGCAAGAAGTCTTTCTGCATAAGCGGTTATCTTAAGCATCCATTGACGAATGTTCTTCTTGGTAACCTCAGAATGACATCTCTCACATTTTCCGTTTACAACCTCTTCGTTTGCAAGACCTGTCTTACATGAAGGACACCAGTTAATCGGCATTTCCTTCTCATATGCGAGTCCTTCCTTAAACATCTTTACAAATATCCACTGTGTCCACTTATAATAATCAGGATCTGTAGTATTAACCTCTCTGTCCCAATCATATATGGCAGCAATCTGATTTATCTGTCTTTTGATATTCTTTATATTAGCTGCTGTAGAAATAGACGGATGAATACCATGCTCTATAGCATAATTTTCTGCAGGAAGTCCGAAAGCATCCCATCCCATTGGATGAATAAGATAATAATTATGCATCATCTTATATCTGCTCCAAACATCTGAGATTACATAACCTCTCCAATGTCCTACGTGAAGACCGTTACCCGACGGATACGGAAACATATCAAGACAATAATATTTTTCCTTCTTTCCGTCGTCGACATTGACAGGATTTTCCTCCCACTTCTTATTCCATTTTCCTTCAATCAGCTTGTGATTATAGCTCCCAGCCATTTTTTTATTTCCTCCGCATTTTTATATGAATTTATTTAATTCAGCATTATAAGTATACCCTATGTTGTCAAGCTTTTTTACAATCTCCTCTTTTGAAACGTTAAACTGGCTGCAAAAGCTGTCCAACAATATCTCATCGTCTCTGAGCCTCGTATTTACAAAACTCAAAAGCATAAGTGCATCCTTCGGTAAATTTTCAAGTGCCATTTAGAGTACCTCGCCTGTAATAAGCCATGGTGAAGGCTGTGTAACCAGCATACTCTTTTTATCGGTCTTCGAAACCGTTATCTGAGTTACTTCGAGATTGCTTATATTATACTTTTCAAACAATGCCTTAATACCTGAAAGTACGTTAAACTCAAGCGTGTAAATAACGAACTTCATATTTGGATTCTTATTTAAAAGTCTTACTATATCTTCCTCAAGATGCTTGTTTGCAACTATAAACGAAAGTCTCGGTACAGGTATCTTTGCCATATTTTCAGGTCCGAGGTCAGATATAATCTGAACATTGTGCACACCGAATCTCTTAACATTATCTTCCATGGTTTCCTTGGCGCCCTGATCATTCTCAACACAGATAATGGTACCGTCGCCTGCAACGAATGCAGCCTCAATTGCAATACTTTCAGCATCAACAAGACATATTGTATCCTGAGTATCTACATCAAGCATACTCATTATAACCGCTCTTATCTCATTTCCAACATATTTAATCGTACCCTTTGAGAACATCTCATTTTTCATACCTATACGGTAGGATTCTCTTGTATTTTCATTAAGTACAAATATAACCGTCGGTTCTGTAACCTTATGATTGATAGCTTCCTTAACCTTGCATTTTTTAACAAGTGCGTTAACTTCGACACCTGTTGAATACCACATATCAAGTTCTCCGAAACCAACCTCCCATAAATCATAAAATAAATCCTCATGGGTTTCATCGGCAAATATCAAAACTCTCTTATTGGTTTCAATTACCGGAATAACATTTTTCATTTTTCCGCAAATATCCAAGAGTTTAATCTTCTCCGGTCTTACCTCCATTTTTTGGGCAAAATAACCCATCCATTCAAGAATTTGAGCCGTGCTGTAACATCCTTTTGCCATACTTATACCTCCTAG
>JAFSZR010000088.1 GCA_017459135.1 Lachnospiraceae bacterium
AATTTTACCGAGATTTTCGGAATATGTAAAAGAACATATGGTATAATATGTGTGTTGATATTTTGAAAACAACGAATTTGTTGAAGATGTGACGATATCCTTTAGTGAAAAAGAATAGCTGATTTAAAGGAACAGGTGGCAAAGTTATCAAATAAAATTGCAATGCTTTGAAAAATTAAGCATTTATCGGCTTGACGCTTAAGACTTTTTTTATAGACTATATAAATAATTATTGAATAATCAATCAACTAATAGTATAATGCAATTATGGATAATATTTTATCCATAATTGCATTATTTGTTTAATAATGGATAAAATATTATCTATAATGAGGTGGATGAAATGCCGAGAAAATTTGTGTGGGAAACACCGGAAGAAATAAATATAGGAATTGCAAAAAGAGTTAAAAATATAAGAAACAGAAGAAAAATATCTCAAATAGAATTAAGCGAGTTAAGCGGTGTAAGCTACGGTTCCATAAAAAGATTCGAAACAACAGGTGATATTTCGCTTAAATCATTAACAAGAATTGCATTGGCACTCAATATGGTTGATGATTTAAAAAGGCTGTTTTCGGATATAGGTTATTTGAATATACAGGAGGTAGTTAATGAAAACAGGTGAATTAAATGTTTATTTTGAAAATAGGCTTGTAGGAAAACTTGTTGAAGCTAATAATAAGAAAATTGCCTTTGAATATTCTGATGATTGGATAAATGCCGGTTTTTCTATTAGTCCTATTTCCTTACCGCTTGAGAAAAAAGTATTTATGCCACCAAATTATACGTTTGGAGGTCTTTTCGGTGTGTTTTCCGACAGCCTTCCTGATGCATGGGGCAGACTTTTGCTTGAACGAATACTCGCGAAAAACAATTTAAATATCAATGATATAAGTGAGCTTGACAGATTGGCTGTGATAGGAGATAGTGGAATGGGTGCATTATGCTATAAGCCAAGCATAAAGCTGAAGGATGAATTGTATGAAAATTATCATTTTGATTTGGATGAATTAGCCGATTCGTGTCATGATATTTTGAAATCAAAAGAATCGGATAAATTAGACTATCTTTATAAATATGGTGGTTCAAGCGGAGGAGCAAGACCAAAGGTTATTATTGTTCATGAGGATGAGGAATGGCTTATAAAGTTTCCTTCGCATTATGATGAAAAAGATATAGGTTACATTGAGTATGAATATAATGAGTGTGCCCAAAAGTGTGGAATTAATGTGGCAAAGCATAAACTTTTTGAATCTGATAAATGCAAAGGATATTTTGGAAGCAAAAGATTTGACAGAATTAAGACTGATGACGGAACAAAAAGACTGCATATGCTTACTGCATCGGCTGTTTTAGAAGCTGATTTCAGGGCACCGTGCCTTGATTATAATGACTTGATGAAACTTACCCGGATTTTATCTTTGGATAACAAAAGTCAAACAGAAAATATGTTCAGACTTATGTGCTTTAATGTGTATTCCCATAATCGTGATGATCACGCAAAGAATTTTTCTTATATATATGATGAAGACAAGGATATTTGGTTTATGAGTCCGGCATATGATTTAACATACAGCACAACATTTTACGGAGAGCATACAACTTCCGTAAACGGTAACGGAGCAAATCCCGGATTTGATGATATGATTGAAGTGGCGAAAAAAAACGGGATAAGAAAAGATAAAGCAGTAACTATCATAGAAGAAATAAAAGAAAAAGTTAATCATTCTTTGGAAAAATATATATGTTAAATACAATTTAAGGAGAAGGACAATAGTATGAAAATTAAGAAATTATTTACAAAAATATTATGTGGAGCATTGATTATATCAGGTTGCGGTTTTTATAATCCAAAAGCCATGGCGCAGGAACTTGATACTGTAGCTGAAGAAACTCAAGAAACTATCGATGCCGAAGATATAAATGAAACTGAAGATGTTCAAGAATTAAAAGAAAGCTTTGAAACAGAAGAATTTGTAGACCCGGAGATAAATAATGAAGAAGCTGTCGAAGAAGAGTTATCTGATGAAGAAGAAGCTGAAGAAGATGCCATTTTGGTTGAAAATAATTCTACATTGCAGCCAACAGCAATAAATAATTTATGTGTCAGATTAATTAAAACTACATATCTGGTTGCAACAGATACCGGATACATGCTCAAATCCAAGTGTTGTAACAGTTTATTCTAACGGATTGGTATATGCAAATAGTCCGGGTACAGCAACTATAACCGCAACTGCGAGTGACGGAAGCGGAATTTACACAAATTGTATTGTCTATGTAGAGCAAAATCATGATAATTATGATTTTGGGGATGATAGTGGTAATGATGACCGTCCGAATCGATATTACGGAACATTAACTGCATCAGGTATATATTGTGCAAGCACATCACCGGCTATTGTTGCAGGAATGGTTACCGAAAAGTCAAATCCTTCTGATGTAATAGAGTACAGGTGGATTGTTTGTGAGGAAAAAGATCCGAATAAGTGGCTGGAAATCAGTCCGTGGAAGAAAAATAACGAGTGGCTTAACTGGACACCTGAAAAATCCGGAAATTATGTAATAGTCGGACAGGCAAGAATTGTAGGTAAAGAAAGCTCTGAGGTTCAGGCATCGTTCGGAACACCATATCATAAAAACATTAAAGGTATATGTCAGATGCCATATGCGTTCGGAGGTTATCTAATAGGGATCGAAAGCTTTGATAATCCGAATAATTCATATAAATATGAAATGTTGATTTTGGATTGTACGCTTTATGCCCAAGGACTTCCGGCATGGACATATACAACAGGAAAATGTTACGCATCCGGAAATTGTTTATGGACGGTTTGGCAGCCGGAATACGGATATTATTGGACGTTGTTTAGAATATATGATGAGAATGATAATTTGATTGATGAAGCCTGTTTCGGCTTTGAAAATGTTAATTAAATAGTATTAATTTATCCTGCTTAAGGTGACTCTTAAGCAGGATTTTTATTAAAAAAATTTTTTAAGTAAAAAATCGAAAATTTGTTCGAAAAAGTATTGACAACCGAACAAATGTGCGGTATAGTATTCATATCAAAAACGAACACATGTTTGAATAGAGTTCAAGGAGGACGAAGATATGGATATTAAAGGTTTCGCAGGATTTATACATAGACATTATAAGCTTACTATAGCAGTGATAGGAGTGGTTTTGTTTGCTTCGGTTATTTTGTTCGGTGCAGGCAAAAGTGAAGAGAAAGCAGATGCGTCTACATACAATGTTAAGTACTTCAAGTGTATTACTGTTGACAGTGATGATACCTTATGGAGCATAGCAGAAGAAAATATTTCTGAGGAGTATGCTTCGGTAAATGATTATATTGCAGAGGTTAAAAGTATCAATAATCTCAACTCTGATAAGATATATTACGGTGCTTCACTTGTTGTTCCTTATTATGCCGCACCTGTTGAGAAGGCTTCCGTTAATTAATCACTTTTATTATGATGTTAAGCTTATATTTATAAGTTTTTCATATATACATTTCACATACTTTTTACCCAAGGAAACCGGTTTGCCGTTTGGCTTTCCGGTTTCTTTTGATTTAGTAAATTTTTATTTACTTTTTTGATTTTTTTATAGAAATTTTAAATATTATAATGTATAATATATTCGTTGAATTATAGATTGTTTTTCATGAATAGTATTTTTGTATAAAAACTGTATGATATGCATCAGATAATACTTAAAGATGACGACTCATGCTTTAATTAGGAGGTATATTATGAAGGTACGCCGCATCAGTGTAACAATGAAGTTAATTATTGGTATAGTTATTTTTCTTATTGCTTCTGATTTGATTCTTGGACTTACTATATATAATAAAGCGAAAACATTACTTATAAAGCAGATAAAGGATAATGCACAGAATATTTCAGCCTGTGTAGCAAATTCCATAGACGGAGAAGAATTTGCTCTTGTAAGTAATGATGAATCGGCTGTTGATTCGGCAGAGTATCAGGATGTTCTTTCACAGCTTGAGGTTTTTAGAGATAACAGTGGTGTTGAGTATGTTTATACCATAAGAAAGAATGATGAAGGGGTTAATGTTTTTGTGGTTGACTCGGATCCGGATGAACCTGCAATGCCCGGAGAGGATTTTGGAGATGATTCAGATGATGTTGATAAAGCATTGGGTGGTGAAAATGTTGTAAATAAAGAACCTTATACAGATGAGTGGGGAACACATATAAGTGCTTACAGTCCTATTTTTGTCGGCGACGATGTTGTAGGACTTGCAGTTGTTGATATAAGCATGGACTGGATTAACAGTCAGTGTAAGGATATTGCAAAGCTTATAACTGTAATTTGTTCGATTCTTTTTGTACTTGGTATGTTTATAATGTTTATTATCGGTAAGCTTTTCAAACATCAGTTCTGCCAGCTTAATGATAAGGTGAAGGAGCTTGCAAACGGTGACGGAGACTTAACCAAGCAGATTTATGTCAGAACAGGTGATGAATTTGAAGTTATTGCAGGTAATATAAATGAGCTTATAAATTATATCAGATACATAATGACCAATATTTCCGAAAGCTCTGTTAAAATCAAGAGTTCTTCGGATAATATAGCAAGACGAGTAGGCCTGGCAGGTACAAATGCAGAAAATGTAAGTCTTTCCATGGAAGATATGAGCTCTGCCATGATGGAGACAACAGCTTCCATTAACGAGATTGATAATCTTATGTCCGGAATAAACGATGCATTTACCGGAATTGTTGATCAGGTTGAAAATGGAAGACAATTTGCACATGAGGTTCATGATGAGGCTGTCAGTACAGGTGTTAAGGCTGTAAATGACAAAGACAGTGCTGCACAACAGGTTGATAAGATGGCACAGTCCATTTATGCCAAGATTGAAAAATCCAAGGCTGTTTCACAGATTGATGTTCTTACAAGCAACATACTTGCCATAACCGAACAGACAAACCTTCTTGCGCTTAATGCAAGTATTGAGGCTGCAAGAGCCGGTGAGATGGGAAGAGGCTTTACCGTTGTTGCAAGTGAAATTGGTAAGCTTGCTCAGGATTCTGCGGATGCTGCATCCGAGATTCAGGCTGTTTCGGACGAGGTTGTAGCTTCTGTAAATGAGCTTGCTAAGGAAGCTGAGGATATGATTGTATTTATTCATGAAGTTACAATGAACGGATACAACGAGCTTGTTGAGACAAGTAATGATTATGAACATACAGCTGAGAAGTTTGACAAAATGATGACTGACTTTGAGGAGTTAAGTAACAGCGTTCAGCAAAATATTGAGAGAATCAAATCTGCTACGGAATCTGTTGCAAAGACTGTTGAGGACACTGCAGAAAGCGTTGTTTCAGCAACCGAAAAGTCTGTCGATATGTCTAAATCGCTTAAGGAAATCGGTGGCGAAGCTGATTCAAGCAACGATATTTCAAATGCTCTTTATGATGAAGTTAATAAGTTTAAGCTTTAACAGACAGTAAAATGATGTAAAAATGTGTAATTTTATATTATTTTATGTGGAAATTTCATTTAGGATGATATATAATTGCACTGTTTATAAAAATTTATAATATTTAAACGGAGAGAGTAATAATTATGAAGATTAAAAAAAGTAAGTATTTATTATTGGCAGCTTGTGTATTATCAATTTTTGCATTAACCGCTTGCGGAACAAAGAGAAAAAAGATTGAAAACATTGATGATCTTGAGGGAGCACGTATCGGTGTTCAGCTTGGTACAACAGGTGATATCTACGCTTCGGACTATGAAGGTGATGAAGCAGGAACAAAGGTTATCAGATATAATGCGGGTGTTGATGCTATCGAAGCATTAAAGCAGGGTAAAATCGACGCTGTTATAATTGATGAACAGCCTGCAAAGGTTTTCGTTGAAAAGAATTCTGATTTAAAGATTTTGAACGAAGAATTTACCGATGAGGACTATGCTGCTGTAATCGCTAAGGACAATGAAGAGCTTTTAAATGACGTTAATAAGGCGATTGAAGAGTTAAAAGCCGACGGTACACTTGCTAAAATCGAAGATACATATATAAATAAGACCGGTGATTTCCATTATACTCAGACAGTTACGGACGGAAAGAAGCTTGTTATGGCAACAAATGCATATTTCCCACCATATGAGTATTATGAGGGCGGTACTGTAACAGGTTACGATGTTGAACTCGGATATGCTATAGCTGATAAGCTTGGTATGGTACTTGAGATTGAGGATATGGAGTTTGATGCTATTATAAATGCAGTTAACTCAGGTAAGGCAGATATCGGTTTGGCAGGATTTACAATTACCGAAGAAAGATTAAAGAGTATTAATTTTTCGGATTCTTATATTAAGTCAAGACAGGTTATAATTGTTTATGACAAGTAAAAATACAGTAGTATACAGTATTATATAGCATGAAAAAGGTGTCGCTGCGCTTGCGTAAGCGACATCTTTAATGAATAAAACAATAAGATAAAAAAATAAGTATTAATTTACCGAGTTACGGGAGATAAATAAACTATGCAGTTAAACAGAAAATCAAAAAAATACATTTTGTCGGGTTTATTATTGGCATTTTCAACTATTGTTTTAACAGGTTGCAGTGTCAAGGAATTTACGGATGATTTTTATGACAATATTATAAAAGAACAAAGATATAAATATATATTGGAGGGTCTTGGCAATACATTGATTATAACGCTTTTTGCCGGACTTATCGGTGTATTTTTAGGATTTATACTTGCCGTAATTCGCGTTACGCATGATAAAAAAGGTAATTTTAAAATACTTAATATTTTCGTAAAGATATATCTTACAATTATTAGAGGAACCCCTGTTATGGTTCAGCTTATTATTATTTATTATGTTATTTTGGCATCGGTAAATATAAATAAGATTCTGGTAGCCGTTATAGCATTTGGACTTAATTCAGCGGCATATGTTGCCGAGATTATAAGATCGGGTATTATGTCCATAGATATAGGTCAGTTTGAAGCCGGACACAGTCTCGGACTTAAGTATACTTCGGTAATGATAAACATTATTCTTCCTCAGGCGTTTAAAAATGTACTGCCTGCACTTGCGAATGAGTTTATTACACTTCTTAAAGAGACATCAATAAGCGGATATATCGGCTTAAACGATTTAACAAGAGGAGGTATGATTATAAGAAGTATCACATATGAGGCAATGTTCCCGCTTTTGTTGGTTGCTATTATATATCTTGTGTTGGTTGTAGGCTTGTCGGCATTGGTGTCAAAGCTTGAGAGGAGTCTTAAGAAAAATGAACGATAATATTATTTTACATACGGAACATTTAAAAAAAGCATACGGCGATGAGGTTGTACTTGAGGATATAAACATCGAGATAAAAAAAGGTGAAGTTATAGCCGTTATCGGTCCTTCGGGATGCGGTAAAAGTACATTTATCAGAACATTAAATCTTCTTGAGAAGCCTACAAGCGGAGATATTTATTTTGATGATATCTGCATAACAGATAGGAAAACAAATATTTATGATGTATTACCTAAGATGGGTATGGTGTTCCAGCAGTTTAACCTTTTTAATAACATGACCATCGAGAAAAATATAACCTTTGCACCTGTTAAACATAAGATTTTGTCTGAGTCGGAGGCAAAGGAAAATGCGAAGGAACTTCTTTTTAGAGTCGGTCTTTCAGATAAAGGTGATGCTTATCCGTCACAGCTTTCGGGAGGTCAGAAGCAGCGTGTAGCCATAGCAAGAGCACTTGCGATGAACCCGGATATGATTTTGTTTGATGAACCGACATCGGCTCTTGATCCCGAGATGGTAAACGAAGTTCTTAATATCATGAAAGAACTTGCAAGAGGCGGTATGACTATGGTTGTCGTAACTCATGAAATCGGATTTGCAAGAGAAGTTGCAAGCAGAGTCATATTTATAGATGAAAAAAAGATTATGGAAGACGGAGCACCTAATGAGGTACTTGATAATCCTAAGAGCGAGAGATTAAAGAGCTTCCTTGACAGCGTATTATAAAAGATAAAAAATGTAAAACGGATTCATAAAGCTTTTATTAAAAATATGATGCGTTTTATGTATAAAAGAATAGGATATATAATGGATAATATTTTAAATACAAAATCTGATATTGAATTGATGGAACCCGACAGACAGTTTCATTTTATAAATCTGTGCAAGAAGCTTGTGCTTGAAAGAAAAGCCGAACTTGGACGTAATCTTACATATTGCGTAGTTACATTTGGTTGTCAGATGAATGCGCATGATTCTGAAAAGCTTAAAGGTATACTCGAGGAGATAGGCTATGAAGAAGTAGAAGATGAAAATGCTGATTTTATCATATACAATACTTGTACTGTAAGAGAAAATGCAAATCTTAAATTATATGGACATCTTGGACATCTTAAGAATTTAAAGGCTAAAAATCCTGAGATGATAGTATGCCTATGCGGCTGTATGATGCAGGAGCCTCAGGTTATCGAGAATATCAGAAAAAAATACAGATTTGTTGATATTGTATTTGGAACACATAATATATATAAGCTTGCAGAACTTATATTTAAATACAAAACAGGCGGGAAAACCATTATAGAGGTATTGGAAAAGAATGACGCTATAGTAGAAGCTTTGCCTCAGAAGAGAAAGTATAGCTTTAAATCAGGCATAAATATTATGTTCGGCTGCAATAATTTCTGTACCTATTGCATAGTTCCTTATGTTAGAGGCAGAGAAAAGAGTCGTAAACCTGAGGAAATAATCGCCGAGGCAGAAGCTCTTGCAAGAGCGGGAGTAAAGGAAATAATGCTCCTTGGTCAAAATGTTAATTCTTATGACGGCGGAATAAGCTTTCCGGAACTTTTAAAGAGAGTATGTAAGGTTGACGGAATTAAAAGAATTCGTTTTATGACAAGTCATCCTAAGGATTTGTCGGATGAACTTATAGAAGTTATGGCAAGCGAAGAAAAGGTTTGTAAACATTTGCATCTTCCTGTTCAATCGGGTTCAACCGCTATTTTAAATAAAATGAACAGAAGATATACAAAGGAAAGCTATCTTGAGCTTGTCAATAAAATAAAAAAGGCTATGCCGGATATTTCGCTTACAACGGATATAATAGTCGGATTTCCGGGTGAAACCGAGGAAGATTTTGAAGATACTCTTGATATAGTTAAGAAAGTCGGATATGACCAGGCGTATACTTTTATTTATTCAAAGAGAACCGGAACACCTGCTGCCACTATGGAAAATCAGGTACCGGATGATGTTATTAAAGAAAGATTTCCTAAGCTTTTAAAGGCTGTTAATGAAAATAATCACATCGACAGATATACAGGACAGGTAAAAGAAGTACTTGTCGAGGAGATAAACGGGCAGGATACAAGTCTTGTATCGGGTCGAACCGAGGAAAGTCTTACGGTACATTTTAAAGGGGAAGCCGATTTAATCGGTCAATTTGTAAATGTAAGACTTGATGAATGTAAGGGCTTTTATTTTATGGGAACAAGAGTATAATAGTATATATATTATTTGGGGGAAAAAGAAAAGGCGAAAGATAATGACTTATGCGATAATGTATTTGGAAATTAATTTAATAGCCGTAATACTTGTAGGTATTATAAGATATAAGACCGGCGGAATTTCAAAGATGGTAGCCCAGAGAAATTTTGCCATGGCAATTGATGCCCAAATGGTTTTCTTTTTATCCGATACGCTTTATGTAATGATGGTTGAGGGCGTTTTGCCTAAGAGCAGAGGTTTAATACTCATGGCAAAGGAATTTTACTTCTTTTCAACAGCGCTTATGTGTTTCTTCTGGTTTATTTATTTTGAATATATGCAGGAGTCTCCGTTTGTTAAAAACAGAAAGAGCGTATTTTTATCATCATTTCTTGTTTGGATAGTATGGATTTTACTTTCGGTTAATATATTTAACGGCATGCTGTTTTATGTTGACGAAGAAGGCGTATATCATCGTGGTCCTTTTTTTATTACGCTTTATCTGCTTTCGTATGTATATGTATTTTTTACGTGCATCAGAGCTCTTATCGGTATATTTCAAAAGAGCAAGATCAATAAAAGAAGGCTTTTGATACTTCTTGCATTGTTTCCTATAGCTCCTGCAGGTGCGGGAATTATTCAGTTTATTTATCCGAGACTTCCGCTTGCATGTGCTGCGCTTTCTTTGGCTACGCTTTTGATGTATCTAAACTGGCTTGATGAAATGATTTCTCTTGATCCGCTTACCAAGCTTAATAACAGAAAACAGCTTAATTATCAATACAATCAATGGATTAATAACAATGATGATAATTCCGAAAAATATCTTGTAATTATAGATGCAAATAAGTTCAAAGGTATAAATGATACTTACGGACATGTGGAAGGTGATGCGGCACTGATAAGAATAGCCGATGCGTTAAGATTGGCATGCAGAAACTTAAGCCGACGTGCAAGTATAACAAGATTCGGCGGTGATGAGTTTGTAATCTTGCTAAGTGCCGAAAATGAAAGTGAAGTTAAAAAACTTAAATCGGTTATTGCCATCAAATTAAAAGAATTAAATGATGCAGCACAGGTACCGTATGAGCTTACGGTAAGTATAGGAGTTGCGCAGGCTGATAAAAAAACACCTTTGAAGTTGCTTATTGAGAATGCCGACAGAAAGCTTTATGAAGCAAAGAAGAAGGTAAAATATAATAGAAATTAAGATAATGAACTGCCGAGGTAAAGAACAAGTACCCCGGCAGTCTTTTTGTTTTATTGACAAGTTTAATACAATTACAATGAAAGGTTATATTTTTGCATCCAATAATTAATCTGTAACAGATAAGCAACCATCTGAGGCCCTGCCATAAGCTGTCCGTACCATGGCCTTCCGTATTCCTTAGGTGAATCAAGGAATTTGTTAACTGCGGAAAGATTAAGGTATGAACGAAGAGGAGATGAAGTATCGTTTATTACTTCTTTTAATCTTTTAACAAGTACTTCCTCATATTTAGGATGATAGGTCTTTGGATATGGATTTTTAGGTCGGTTCAGTATTTCGTCAGGTAAAAATTTTTTTGATGCCTGGCGAAGAAGGTTCTTTGGTATGCCGTCTTTTGCTTTCATTTCCCATGGCGTATTAAATACATAATCAACTATGCGGTGGTCTGCAAAAGGAACTCTTGCTTCAAGTCCGTTATGCATCGATGTTCTGTCCATGCGGTCAAGCAATGTCTGCATAAACCATCTTATATTAAGATAGGATATATGACGTCTTTCGGTTTCAATTTCATTTTCTGAAGGAATAATATCTATCTCAGATATTGATTTTTCGTAGGCATTCGCTATATATTTTTCCATTTGAAGAACGGCAGCGAATTCGGGATGAAGCAGTGATTTTCTAAAGGAAATATCCCGCATCCACGGAAATGTACCGGCTTTAATCATTTCCTCCTTATGGAACCATGGATAACCACCGAATATTTCGTCCGCACATTCCCCGGTTAAAGCAACCTTATGGTTTTTGCTTACCTCGTTACAAAAATATAAAAGAGATGAATCCACGTCTGCCATGGTAGGAAGACAACGGGAATCAACGGAAGGATATAAAAGGTCCGCAAGCGTTTCGTATTTGCAGGAAAGATAAATATGCTCTGTATGAAGATAATCTTTCATAATATCGACATATGGTCTGTCCTGTGTCGGCTGGAAGCTGTTTGATTTAAAGTGTATATCATTATCTTCAAAATCAAAAGAATATGTTGTAAGAACTTCGCCTTCCTTTAGATGTCTGGCACAAACCGAAGAGACTAGAGAGGAGTCGATGCCTCCTGATAAAAATGTACATATCGGGACATCGGATATCATTTGATGTTTAATGCTGTCTTCAACAAGATAGGCGGTTTTTTCTATGGTTTTCTCGTAGCTGTCCGTATGAGGTCTGCTTTCTATTTTGTAATACTGTTTTTTACTGAAGAATGTGGGAGATATAACGATATATTCTCCCGGAAGTACCTCGTTTATATTTGAAAAAACACCGCTTCCGTAGGTTTTTGCGGGACCGATTGTAAAGATTTCATTAAAGCCTTTTATAT
>JAFSZR010000089.1 GCA_017459135.1 Lachnospiraceae bacterium
CTAAATGATTGGAAGGGAATCGGAAATTCAAGAACTTGAACGTTTATATGAAAGTGATAATTCCGAGTTTGTGGCCGTATACGGGAGAAGACGTGTTGGAAAAACATTTTTGATTGATGAAACTTTCGCTAATCGGATTACATTTCGTCATGTGGGATTATCTCCGATTGAAATGCAAAAACAACCGCCAGTCCGACCTTTGAAGCAACAGCTTCAGGCGTTTTATAATCTTAGGGCTAACACTCGTGACTTTAGTCATGAGATACAGCCCTTTTTACACATATATTTTACTAATTACTATAATATCTCGTAAAAATGTGGTATAATAATACACACAGGACGCTTGTTCCAAGTCTTAAGAAAGGATAAAACTGTATGTATCTTACTGTTAAACAACAGATTAAACACCTGTCAAAAGATGATTATCGTACCATCAAAGAACTCTGTCATATCGCAAAGAATCTGACCAATGAAGCTATATATAACGTCCGGCAGTATTATTTTACTGAGGGTGAGTATCTGAAATATGAGAAAAACTATGTTCTTTTAAAGAACAGCGATAATTACAAGGCATTAAATTCTAATATGTCACAGCAGATACTCAAAGAAGTAGATGGCAGTTTTAAGTCATTCTTTGGACTTCTTAAGCTTGCTAAAAAAGGCAAATATTCTATTAAAGACTGCAAACTGCCTCACTATATGCCAAAAGATGGTTATGCAACATTAGTCATTGGCTTTGTTAGGCTTAATGGTAATAAACTTATATTACCTTTTTCTCAAAGCTTTAAGAAAACACATAAATCTGTTGAACTAACGATACCACCTATACTTGCTGATAAGAAGATAAAAGAAATACGTATCATTCCTAAAGCGAATGCCAGGTTCTTTGAAGTTCAGTATATTTACGAAGCTGAATGTATTCAAAGGAATCTGAATAAAAACAATGCACTGGCAATCGATCTTGGAATAAATAATCTCGTAACAGCAGTATCTTCTAATGGAAGAAGCTTTATTATTGATGGACGCAGGCTTAAATCTATAAATCAGTGGTTCAATAAAGAGAATGCCCGTCTTCAGTCAATAAAGGATAAGCAGAACTTCGGTAAAAAACCTACAAATCGTCAAAAAGCTATAGCCAGAGACCGTAACAATAAGGTTAACGACTATATGAACAAAGCAGCCCGTATCATAATCGATTACTGTATCAATAATGATATAGGTGTTCTTGTCGTGGGTTATAATGAAACATTTCAGCGTAACAGTGATATAGGCAGAACCAATAATCAGACATTTGTAAATATCCCATATGGCAGACTGCGTGAAAAACTCGAATATCTTTGTGAGCTTAATGACATAGAATTCGTAAAACAGGAAGAATCCTATACATCAAAGGCTTCCTTCTGGGATAAAGACGTTATTCCTGTATATAATAACGATAATCCTAAAGAGTACGTATTCAGCGGTAACAGAGTACATCGTGGTCTTTACAGAACATCTGACGGATATACGTTCAATGCAGATGTAAACGGAGCATTGAATATCTTACGCAAAAGTAGCGTTGTGGACTTATTAGTTCTATACAGTAGGGGCGAAGTGGACACGCCCATAAGAATAAGGGTTGCCTAATAATAGGTGGAAACTTAAATACCAAACTTCTTAAAAGGAGATATGTTTCTCCTAGAAGCTCGTCACTTTAGTGATGAGAGGTTCACAAGCACTATCATCAGGAACAGGTATTACGGTTTTCTTGAGACGAATGAGATAGATCCGGGGGTGATGCATGTCCTGGATTATCTCGGGCATCTGGCGTTCCTCGCTGTAATGATCGGATACGCGTTTGCGGTTCCGTCTCATCGGAAATATTTCTTTTCCGGCTTCAGGGGTAATGCGCGGAAAAATGTGCGACGAAGGAGTTCCGGGAATTCGTTCAGTAAACAGGCGGATATTGATAACTAACCGCTGAAAATAACAGATTAAAAGAACATATTAGTGGAGGATTATTATGTCAAAAGTAGCTATCATCACCGGTGCAACCGGTGGACTTGGAAAGGAATTTACCCGCGTTATTAATTCTTATGGTGATATAGACGAGATATGGATCGTTGGAAGAAATCAAGAAAAATTGAATAAGTTAAAAAAAGCATATAAAAAGACGGTTCCCATCTGTGCGGATCTTTCCGATGACGGATTGGAGATTATCAAGGAAAAGATAAAAGCCGAAAAACCGAATGTCAGGCTGCTTATCAATAATGCGGGAATCGGATATATGGGTGAGTATGAGAAAATGGATTCGAAAGAAGTAGGAAACTTCTGCAACATTAACTGCACTGCGCCGGCTGTTCTTATATCTGTTGTACTACCGTATATGCATGAAGGAGCGGGAATCTTAAATGTTTCCTCGGCCTCTTCATTCCAGCCGAATCCTTATCTTGCATTATATTCAGCAAGCAAGATTTTCGTTAAGAATCTTTCGAGAGCTCTGTACTGTGAACTTAAGCCACGTAAAATAACAGTAACTGCAGTCTGTCCCGGATGGATTGATACGGAAATGCTGCCTAAAGAGATGAACGGGAAAAAGGTTAAATATACAGGTATGATCAGTGCACGTTCGGTTGTAAAAAATGCTTTGGTGGATAACCGGAAGGGAAAAGATATGTCTACGCCCGGTTGGTTTTCAAAGTATTTCCGGGTGTATTCTAAGCTTACTCCCACAAAACTGGTAATGAGACAGTGGACAAGAATTGTGAAAAAATACATTTGAGACCGAATTTCGGGAGGTTACTATGAACATAGTTGAAATGAAGGGTGTTACTAAGATTTACGGAGAAAAGGAGAATCAGGTCCTGGCTCTTCATAATGTAGATCTTGATATTGAAAAAGGAAGTATTGTGTCCGTAGTGGGGGCTTCGGGAAGCGGAAAATCCACATTGCTGAATATTATGGGAGGCGTGGATAATCCTTCCGACGGTACCGTTTTTGTGGATGGCAAAGATATTACAAAATACAGTGATGACGAACTCAGTATTTTCAGAAGAAGGAAGGTAGGCTTTATATTCCAGGCTTATCATCTTATTCCCGTTCTTACGGTTGAGGAAAATATCAGGATGCCGGTTCTTCTGGATCATAAAAAACCCGATAAAGAATATATAGATCATATCATTGAGCTTCTCGGACTTTCGGACAGAAGGAAGCATCTTCCGAATCAGCTCTCGGGCGGTCAGCAGCAGAG
>JAFSZR010000090.1 GCA_017459135.1 Lachnospiraceae bacterium
CAGATGTTTCCTCTCATATTTACATTTGTTTCATTCAGCTTTATTTCAAACCGACAGTGACGTATATATGACATTTTTCAAACAAAGCACTTTTCAATCGCAAAAAAATGTCATATAATACAGCATGTAAGTCTTTATATTATAGCAATTCAGAAGAGGTGTCGTATTATGGACAGTACAGTTAAAACACTAAATAATAAACATTTTAAATATGGCCGGCATATGCTTCTTGCTTTTTTATTCTTTTCTTACAGCTATACTTATTCTATGCTTACAAGTTATTTCAATGTACTTGTAAGTAAATTTTTTGATGAGAAAAAAAGCATATTTCATTCCAGCCTTATTTTGATTTCATATGCAGCATCTCTTATTATATTTGGTATAATTTTCAGTATATTTCATATACAAAAACTACATTTAAGCCGAATTATTGGCAGCATAACACTTATCAGTTCACTTATGATTTTCTTTTTATTAAAGACTGAAAACAAAAACGTCTTTCTTATTTTAGTTTACTCATTAATATTTCTTATCGGTATGGAATGTGTATATTACTATAGCTTTATGTATAAAGCTTTTTCTTACCTGCCTCACACCGGTCTTATTTTTTCTGCTTGTATGTCCTTTTCAATCCTTTTGCAATTTTATTTACAAACGTATTTAAAAAACGAAAATCTTGTATTATACAGCTTAATAGTTATAACGTTTATATGTGCTTTTTTGAATCTATCCGGTGCAACGGGATATTTATCAGATAATGACCATGACGAAATAATAAATTCAAAAGAATCCCAAAAACCTCACTTTTTAAAGGTTTTTATATCAACCATAATAATTATTATACTTCTGGAATTTATCGGCAATTTCCTGACTTATCATCTGCTTTCACTTATGTATAGTGGGAAAGCCATTGTATATAATACACCTCGTCTGTTTATAATTATTTCTTTTTTTATTATGGGTATATTTGCCGACATATCAGATATGCATTATATTCCTATAATTACATTTTCAGGCGTATTAATCGGTATCTTAAATCCTGTTCTTATGCAAGAAGAATCATCTATATATGCAAATTCATGTATATATTACATAGTTGCAGGAATAATCAACAGTTTCTTTATACTTATGATGTTTAAACTTGCCCGTGGCAAACGTTTTGCTCCACTGATTGCGGTAAGCGGAAGAATTATAGATGCAGTTTTTTCATTTATTTTTATTTCTTCGGTTATGTCTTCTTTGCCTCTATATTACATCATAGGAATAGAATTAACCGCTATCATAATCATTATGCTTTTATTTACTTTTTCCGGTCAATTTAATTTCGGACATATAAGGCAGGGCTCTTCATGGCATATTTCGCCTGACGATTTTGCAATACGTTACAAGTTTACCGAAAAAGAAACCGAAGTTTTCATATCTGCTCTTTCCTTTGACGGAACTATGTCCGAGCTTGCCAAAAGCCTCTTTATGTCAAGAAGCGTTTTATATCGTAACCTCAGCAATATATGTGACAAAACCGGTTGTGGCTCTTTTCAGGCTGTAAAACATCTATATTATGAACTTCCTGCAGTCGAAAAAGTACAGAGTGCATCAGAAAACAGCTCTGAGGTTGTTATAAATAAGACGAATGTTAAACAGTCGGATACCCCGGATGTCAGCATTTCTAATACTCCGAATATCGAAGCTAAATCACCCGATGAAAACACGAATCAAAATCACAGCAAATCTTCGAATACATACAAAGAAAAAAAATCAAGCAGTGTTAAAAGTGAAGCATATAATAACGAACCTGCCCCTTCCACGCCTGATACCGATTCTGTCGATAGAATAAGTGTATTTGCAAAAAAGTTCTCTCTTTCAGCAAAGGAAACACAAACTTTAACGGCCTTTCTTGATAATCCCGAAAAAACGCAAAAAGAGCTGGCCGATATGCAGGGGACAACCTTGCGCACTATCCAGCGTCACCTTGCGGGTATAAAAACCAAAACAAACGTAAAATCTCTTATAGAACTTAGCAACCTGTTTCACTCATTATAATTTACAAAAAACCTCTTTGTCGTTTTGTCGACAAAGAGGTTTTTATTATATTTCCGTACTTTATTCATAAATCGGTTCAAAATCACTTGCGTCATGTCCACATAATGGGCAAAGGTAATCGGCAGGTAATGTTTCACCTTCATAAATATAACCGCATATCTTACACTTCCAGCCTTTTATCTTCTTCTTTTCATCATGCTTTTCAGGCTTTGGTTTTACATCACTCTGATAATCGGCATAGGTAAGAGGCGGATTATCACTTAATACCTTTGCATCAACTATTTCCGCAACAAACAAAGTATGGGAACCCAAATCCGTTGCCGAAAGCACCTTACAGGAAATAACCGCACAGGACTGCCATGCTATGTAAGGATTTCCCAAATCATCAATCTGCGGCTTGAAATCAGCAAACTTATCTACTTCTCTTCCGGTCTGGAAACCGAATCTTTTAATGGTATCAAAGCTTACCGTCTTATCAAGCACGGTGAGTGCAAACTGCCTGCTTTCTTTTATAAGATCGCAGGTATAGTTTCTGTTGATTACCGAAATCGCTACACGGACAGGATCATTTGCCACCTGCATACATGTATTGGTTATACATGCATTCATCTTATCCCCACTCTTTGTACCAAGAACAAACACCCCATATGAAAGTTTGTACAATGCCTTATTGTCCATAAAATACCTCCTTTTTATTAAGCTTTCAAGCTATTAAAATACTAACAAATCTCCGAACTATCCAAAATTATGGTAAACGGTCCGTCATTTATGAGTTCAACCTGCATATCGGCTCCGAATTCACCGGTCTGCACCACTTCAATTTCCTTTTTACACAAGTCTACTATATAATTATATAAATCTTCCGCATGCTCCGGACTGCCTGCCTTTATAAACGATGGGCGGTTTCCTTTTTTGCAATCTGCGTAGAGAGTAAATTGAGAAACCAAAAGAAGTTGTCCGTCTACATCCTTTATGGAAAGATTTGTTTTACCCTCCGAGTCCGCAAATATTCTTAAACCTATTAATTTCTTTACAAGCTTATCCGCAATTTCCTTTGTATCTTCTTCGCAGACACCGATTAAAACCATAAAACCTTTATCGATTTTTCCGCTTACATTTCCTTCTATGGTAACACTTGCTTTAGTTACACGTTGAATTATGAATTTCATATTTAATCCCTTTCGGTCACTTTATTATTCGCTGTAAACAACCTTACCGTCTACTATTGTATTTGTAACTTTTCCCTTAAGCACCTTTCCCTCGTAAGGAGTATTGTGTCCCTTTGAGAAAAACTCGGAAGACTTAACTTCCCACTCAATCGAAGGATCAAATATAGCTATATCAGCCTTCGCACCCTCGGTAAGCTTACCGTAATCCTTATCAATTCCTATAACATGTGCAGGATTGTAGCTCATCTTCTCAGCCATGCTCATAATATCCATAAGTCCGGTCGAAACAAGTGCCGTATATGTAAGAGCTGCTGATGTTTCAAGACCTACTATACCAAAAGGTGCTTTATCAAAAAATCTTTCCTTTTCCTCATCGGAATGAGGTGCATGGTCTGTGGATATACAGCTCATGGTTCCGTCTGTAAGGCCGTTAATCAAAGCCTTTACATCCTCTTCCGTTCTAAGAGGCGGATTCATCTTATAATTACTGTCCGCTTCCGTTATATCCGCATCTGTAAGGGTAAAATGATGCGGACAGACTTCAGCTGTCACATCGGCTCCGAGTCTTTTTGCCATTCTCATAAGCTCTACCGTTCCCTTAGTCGAACAATGGCATATATGAAGCTTCGTTCCTGTTTCCGCGGCAATAAGTATGTCTCTTGCGGTTATTATATCCTCAACGGAATTTGGAATGCCCGGCACATCGTACTTTTCTGAAGCAACTCCTTCGTTAAGCACGCCTTTTCCGACCAAATCTTTATCTTCGCAATGAGCCATAACGACCGCTCCAAGCTCTGCAGCCTTCTTCATGGCTTCACGATAAAGCTTAACATCCATAACGCTCTTTCCGTCCTCGGAAAAAGCAACAGCGCCCGCCTTATACATAGCTTCCATATCAACGAGCTCTTTTCCTTCCATACCCTTTGTTATACAGGAAAGCTGTTTTACATGCACAGGTGCCTCATTTTTAGCTTTATCTATTATGTAATTTAAAGTATCAACCGAATCGACAACAGGGCTTGTATTAGGCATCGCACATACCGTCGTCACACCTCCGTGTGCCGCAGCCTTAGCACCCGTAACTATGTCCTCTTTGTATGTAAGTCCCGGATCTCTGAAATGAACATGCAAGTCTATAACTCCCGGCATAACATATTTGCCTTTTGCATCTATAACCTCACTGTCGTTACCC
>JAFSZR010000091.1 GCA_017459135.1 Lachnospiraceae bacterium
ATTTGGATTAGTCTCAATGTTAGATTACTACACCGAAAGGTGCGTTACTTGTTAAGTTGATTGAACCGCCGTGTACCGAACGGTACGCACGGTGGTGTGAGAGGTCGGGAGATTAATTAAATCTCCCTCCTACTCGATTTTACTTTGATAAGAATATCTACTGCTCTTTAATAACGCTCTTACGCTTGTTCTTCTTGTTTTCATAAAGCGCCTCATCGGCGTTGTGGAGTATTTCCTCAATACTTATGGAAGGTGTACAGGTGAATGTGTAAACACCGAGGCTTATGTCGATATAGTAAGGCTTTCCGCAAGTATCGTTTAAGTCCTTTGAAAGAGTAGCAATGGTATTTCTTATAACCTTCGGCTTTTCGGCATCATCAAGGAATGCAAAGGCAACGAATTCGTCACCGCCTATTCTTCCGATGATATCCTCATCCGCAAAGCTCTTTTTAAGAATATTAGCGATGCTCTTTATTGCGAAGTCGCCGTTTTTGTGACCGTAAATATCATTAACCTGTTTTAAGTTATCCATATCCGCAAATACAATCATTGCACGCTTACCTTCATTGTATGAAGAATTAACATATGACTGAACACTGTCTAAGAAGCCGCGTCGGTTGTTTATACCGGTAAGCTGGTCGGTTATCGAAAGCTCATTAAGAAGTCTGTTCTTTGCATTAAGCTCGGTTGCCGATATAGCAAGCTTCTTTTGTATAGCAAGCTGCTGCTTCATAAGAGATATGAAGTTTAATGAAGTTGAAAGCTGCAAAGTAGTGGTGTAGATATTATCAAAATGTGTAATATCTATTTCACCTACAAATAAACCGTATTGAATATTGTTGGTAAATAATGGTGAAACAACCATGGTTCTTCTTCTGTCGTAAGAGGTATAGTGGTTATAGAATACCTCATCGGAAGATATGAGTCTGCTGTCACCGGAAAGATAAGTGGTCTTTCCTTTGTCGTTACATACCTGAAGATAAAGATTCTTAGGAACCTTCCATGAACCGTCCGGTAAAAGCATAACCGGTTCATCGTATATATAAATATATGAGCTTATGAAGTTTGAATCTACCAGCTTATCCATCATAAGCTTGAAGCATGCTTCTTCATCATCACTGTAAGTAAGAGTATCTCTTGTAATATACATGGATGACCATACATTTGATTTGTGCTTTCTGACAGTGTTGTAAAGGCTTCCGGAAGTATGAAGTAAAAGTGCTTCAAGTATATCGTTAAACAAGTGTGAGAGTATTGAAACCTTGTTTTTATCATCATCAACCAAAGCTATAAGAAGCTCTTTAAGCTGACATATTGCATGTATGGTTTTGTCTACGTTGAAATAGCTGCTTATAACCTGGGAATCCATAAGCTTTACTGCTTTATGAACAATTAATTCGCTGTCAAATTCAAAGGTTTTATCAACGATTATCGGAGTAAGTAATGCGGTAAATAAAGGATTTACCGTATTGATAAGTTTGTCATAATAAAATGTCTTTTGATAATCGTGGAATAAATAATCATCAATATTATTCAAAGCCGAATCTAAAGAATCGGAGAAAGTATTCTTTTCCGCAAGAAGCTTCTTTAAGTTAAAGTCACCGCAACCACAGGAAGAACGAACGATAAGCTCCGAGTTAAGGATGTTTACATTGGTCTTTCCCGAGTTTACAAGATTGACTGCCTCGAATACCGACTGATACCCCATGGTAATAACACTGTTATGAACGGTGGTAAGTGGCGGATCAAGTACTATGGAAGCGGGAGAGTCATCATATCCTGTTACAAGTATGTCCTTGCCGATTTCCAGACCGCGTGCCTTAATTGCGGTATATCCGCCGATGGCCATCTGATCGTTTGCAAATACGATAGCTTCAAGATCAGGGTTTCTTTCCAGTAAGTCGTCTACGATTTCTTCGGTAAATTCGGAGAAATTACCGTATACGATACGACCTTCGTCAACTTTTATATTGTTTTCTTCGAGAACTGCTTTATAAGTGTTAAGTCGTTCTCTTGCATCGGCATTTTCTTTTCTGCCGCTTACAAAACCGATTTTGGTTTTTCCGTGCTCCTTAACAATATGTTCAACTGCCTGACGCATACCTGTTTTACTTTCTGTATAAAGGTAAGGGTAGCCCGGAACCTCAATTTCAATAGTAAGAATAGGAATATCAAACTTGCTTAAGAAAGCAATCATATCGTTTTCCGATAAAAAACTTCCGATGGAACCTATTGATACGATAAGGGCATCAAGTGTATGCTTTGATGCATAATAAAAGATGGAATTGTACTGATAATCAAAACGAGCATTTTTAGGATCGTTGTAAGAAGCATTCATGTACATTCCCGGGAACACAACAAGATTAACGTCAAGTTCCTTTGCCGCACAGTCAACGCCCTTACATACCTCGTATGCATAATCGTTATCCAAATGACATGTGAAAAACCCTATATTAAGTCTTTTTTTGTTTTTTTCCATAAATATACCCCGCAGTAAGATAGTAAAAATAAAGTAAAACTGTATATAAACGTCCAATAATAATTTAACATAAATCTGTATTTTTTTCAATAAAAATATGGTGTCGGAAATGCTTTACAAACTGTTCTATATCGCATATAATTAATGCGATAAAAATCTTAGTATCAGTATATTATATTCAGGAGGATTTACATATGGATTACAAAAAGGCAGGCGTTGACATTGAAGCAGGTTATAAGTCTGTAGAACTTATGAAGGCGCACATAAAAAAGACTATGAGATCAGAGGTCTTAGGTGAGATCGGCGGCTTTGCCGGTGCTTTTGATTTGAGCAAGATTAAAAATATGGAGGAGCCGATTCTGCTTTCGGGAACCGATGGATGCGGAACCAAGGTTAAGCTGGCATTTCTTATGGATAAGCATGATACCATAGGTATAGATGCAGTCGCAATGTGCGTAAACGATATAGCTTGCTCGGGAGGAGAACCTTTATTTTTCTTGGACTATATCGCATGTGGTAAAAACTATCCTGAAAAGATAGCTACAATAGTCAGCGGAGTTGCCGAAGGTTGCCATCAGTCGGGTGCAGCGCTTATAGGTGGAGAAACAGCAGAACATCCGGGACTTATGCCGGAGGATGAGTATGACCTTGCGGGTTTTGCCGTAGGTGTCGTTGATAAAAAGGATTTAATCACAGGAAACGATATTAAGCCGGGTGATGCACTCATAGGTATAGCTTCAAGCGGTGTTCACAGCAACGGTTTTTCACTCGTAAGAAAAGTATTTGAAATGACTAAAGAGTCACTTGATACTTATTATGACGAGCTTGGAAAAACTCTCGGAGAAACTCTTATTACACCTACAAGAATTTACGTTAAGGCTTTGAAAAATATCAAGGATGCGGGAGTAAGAGTAAAGGGCTGCAGCCACATTACAGGCGGCGGATTTTATGAAAATATTCCGAGAATGCTTCCTGACGGCATAACAGCTATAGTTGACAAGAATTCATATGAGGTGCCTGCTATATTTAAGCTTCTTGCAAAGAAGGGAGATATAGACGAGCAGATGATGTACAACACTTACAATATGGGTCTTGGTATGGTACTTGCAATTGATCCTGCAGACGTTGATAAGACAATAGCAGCTATTGAAGCGGCAGGAGATAAGGCTTATATCGTTGGTACGACTAAGGAAGGCGAAAAGGGTGTAGAATTATGCTAAGAGTTGTTGTACTTGTATCCGGAGGCGGAACTAACCTTCAGGCAATTATTGACGGTGTTGCCGACGGAACGATAAAAAATGCGGAAATTGTCGGAGTAATAAGCAATAATTATGATGTTTTTGCTTTGGAAAGAGCAAAAAAAGCGGGAATAGACAATCAGGTTGTGTCACCTAAGGATTATGAATCAAGAGAAGTGTTTAATGATGCACTTTTGGATAAGGTTAATGCATATAAGCCGGATCTTATTGTACTTGCCGGTTTCCTGGTGGTTATACCCGAGAAAATGATAGATGCATACGAAAATAAGATTATAAATATCCATCCGTCTCGTATTACGTCATTTTGCGGAACGGGATATTACGGTCTTAAGGTACATGAGGCTGCTTTGGCGCGCGGTGTTAAAGTTTCGGGCGCTACGGTTCATTATGTCGATAAGGGAACCGACACGGGTCCTATAATTATGCAAAAAGCAGTCGAGGTAAAAGAGGGAGATACACCTAAAATGTTGCAGCAAAGAATTATGGAAGAGGCGGAGTGGAAGCTTTTGCCGGCTGCAATTAATATGATAGCAAATTCAAAGTAAAGATAAGGAGAACAAATATGAAAGTACTTATAGTCGGAGGCGGCGGAAGAGAGCATGCCATAGCGGTTAAGTGTAGTGAGAGTAAAAATGTTGATAAATTATATGCGGCACCGGGAAATGCGGGTATAGCAAAGCTCGCCGAGTGTGTTGATATATCTGTTATGGATGCTGATAAGCTTGTTGCTTTTGCTAAAGAAAAGGAAATAGATTTAACGATTATCGGACCTGATGATCCTTTGGTTGCAGGTGTTGCCGATGCATTTAAAAATGCGGGCTTAAGAGTTTTCGGACCTGCAAAGAATGCGGCGATTATCGAAGGCTCAAAGGCTTTTTCAAAGGATTTGATGAAAAAGTACAATATACCTTCGGCAGCTTATGAGGTATTTAACAATGCCGATGATGCACTTTCATATCTTGAGACGGCAAAGATGCCGATAGTTCTTAAGGCAGACGGACTTGCACTCGGAAAGGGTGTTCTTATCTGCAACAACCTTGAAGAAGCAAAGGCCGGAGTTAAGACTCTTATGCTTGATAAGCAGTTTGGTTCTGCCGGAGATAAGATTGTTATAGAAGAATTTATGACAGGAAGAGAAGTTTCTGTTCTTTGTTTCTGTGACGGTACACATATTAAACCTATGACTTCCGCACAGGATCATAAGAGAGCAAAGGACGGAGATAAGGGTCTTAACACAGGTGGTATGGGAACATTTTCACCTAGTCCTTTCTATACCGATGACGTGGATAAATTCTGTAAGGAAAAGATTTATCAGCCTACCATGGATGCTATGAAGGCTGAAGGAAGAGACTTTACCGGAATATTGTTCTGCGGTCTTATGCTTACGGAAGACGGTCCTAAGGTACTTGAATATAATGCGAGATTCGGAGATCCTGAAGCACAGGTTGTTCTTCCTCGTATGAAAAATGATATTATCGAGGTTATGGAAGCTTGTATAGACGGAAAGCTTGATGAGGTTGATTTACAGTTTGAAGATAATGCTGCAGTATGTGTAATACTTGCATCCGACGGATATCCTGAACATTATGAAAAGGGCTTTGTTATAAGCGGTCTTGAAACATTTGATGATAAGGACGGATATTACGTTTTCCATGCGGGAACAAAGTTAACTGACAAGGGTATTGTTACAAACGGAGGACGTGTTCTCGGTGTTACCGCTAAGGGTGAGGATTTGCATAAGGCAAGAGCCAATGCGTATGAGGCAACCAAGTGGATTGATTTTGAGAACAAGTATATGAGAAATGATATAGGAAAAGCCATAGACGAGCAGTAAAAGCGCATTTGTTTTAAATCATATCTTGCGCAAACTACGTCAAAACGGAGACAAAATATGATAATTAAAATTGATTTTAACAGCGATGAAGCTATTTATATGCAGCTCAGAAATCAAATAATAATAGGAATTGCACAGGAAAAGATTAAGGATGGTGAGTCTCTGCCTTCCGTAAGACAGCTTGCTGACGAATTAGGCGTTAATATGCATACCGTCAACAAAGCATATGCTCTTTTACGGGAAGATGGTTATCTTAAGCTTGACAGAAGAAAAGGTGCAGTTGTATGTATTTCACTCGATACCAAAACAAGACATCTTGAGACGATGAATTGTAATATGCGTATGATGGTGGCGGAGGCCGTATGTAAAAAAATCAGCGCAGAAGAGATGCACAGGATAATATCTGATATGTTTGAAGAGTTTGGAAATTTTCATGACAACGGAGGTAGACAATGAAGTTAGGATATACATTGCAGGCTCAGGAAGTACTTGATGTGGCAGCTGAAACAGCAGGTACAATGAAGCATAAATTCATAGGAACAGAGCATATTTTATATGCTCTTATTACTTATCCGTCGGGTACCGCTTATAAGGTTCTTTCCGAAAACGGAGCAGATGCAAAAATCGTTAAGGAATATCTTAATAAGATAAAAGATTTCGGACAGGGGCGTGCAAAGGATACTCTTTATTCCGGCAAATTAAAGCAGTTGCTCGAGACTGCTGAAACAGAGGCTTTAAGACAAAAATGTACGGAGATAGGAACGGAGCAGCTTCTTATCGCACTTATTAAAACTTCCGATTCTATAGCTGTAAAGCTTTTGGAATCCATGTCGGTTAATGTTCAAAAAATATATATTGATATAATGATTTCTATGGGTAAGGATGCTTCTGCCGCAAAAAAAGAATATGCAGCTATAAAAAATCCTTCCTCAAAAAAGAAGCAGGCTTCGGCAACACCTACGCTTGATCAGTACAGTAAGGATTTAACAAAGGAGGCAAGGGAAAAAAATGTTGATCCTGTTATAGGCAGAAATGCCGAAATAGAAAGAGTTATGCAGATTCTTTGCAGAAGAATGAAAAACAATCCTTGTCTTGTCGGTGAACCGGGAGTAGGTAAAACCGCGATAGTTGAAGGTCTCGCACAGCTTATTGCAGAAGAAAACGTACCTGAGATACTGGCTGAAAAGAAGATTTTAAATCTTGATTTGTCCAGTATGGTTGCGGGTTCAAAGTATCGTGGCGAATTTGAAGAAAGAATCAAGAAAGTTATTAACGAAGTTAAGGCAGCGGGAGATGTTATTCTCTTTGTTGACGAGCTTCATACAATAATCGGTGCTGGTGGTGCGGAGGGAGCCTTGGATGCTTCCAATATATTAAAACCTGCTCTTTCAAGAGGCGAGGTTCAGTTAATTGGTGCAACCACCAGAACCGAATACAGAAAATATG
>JAFSZR010000092.1 GCA_017459135.1 Lachnospiraceae bacterium
AAAGCATATTATTTATAATATGCTAATAAATATTTATTATTTAATTTTTCGGACGTTTTTCATCAGCTCTGTGAAAAACGTTTTCTTCCATCCGAATCATGAATATAGGCGACTAAATATGCCTCCTGACATCCGACTTTATCTGAATTAAGTCTGCGAACAAATCGAATACTCTGCTCAAGCAGTACCAAAATCGCCAAAACAAGTAAAGTTATAACCGCATTTCTTTTATATACCTTGCTGTGTCCCAACAAATTAATACTTCTAATCAAAGATGCTTCAATATTATTTTTTTCAACAACTACGGATTGCAGATGATTATTTACCTCTATATTCTGAAAAGTGATATAATTCTCTGATTTATCAGATTAAAAGAATTTATAATCATCTATTCCCATACCATATGCGATAAATACAATTGACAAAAGAAAGAAAACTATTATTAATTTTTTATGCTTAACCATTGTTCTCATATCTTCCAAACTCTTTTCATTGTATTATAAAAGCACCGCCTATAGCGGTACTTTTTATCAAGCTCCCGATGGGACTCGAACCCACGACCTACGCATTACGAATGCGACGCTCTACCAACTGAGCCACGGAAGCATACTATCATATCAAGTTTTTTACCTGTTTTTCTTTTCTGCGACAAGCATATTATACGCCTTTTTGTATTTTTCAAGGCGTTCCAAATCCTTTTGAGTCGGATTTTTAATTCGGTCAGGGCGCATATTGTGAGTAAGATCTGCAAGCTTAACATTTATAGCGGTGTCATTTTTCATAACCCTGCCGATGTAATCAAAATATTCATCACCGGGATACTTGGTAAGAATAAGCACTATATCGGTTATCTCATCACCAAATACAGGTCTTAAGTCAGCCTCGGTTACGTCAGTATCTTCTATGGTATCATGAAGCCACGCAATTATCTTTTCCTTTGGGTCATCAACATATGACGCAACTGTCCTCGGGTGATTGATGTATTCGACTCCACACCTGTCAACCTGACCATTATGTGCAGCGGTTGCTATCTCTTCAGCTTTTTTTAACAATACATCGTAATCCATAATGACCCCTTATCATTCACTCTGCCGACCTTGAATATAATACCACAATTTATCTTGAAATAAAATAGCAAAAATAAAAAAGTTATGAAAACGTCACAAGGGGACAAACAGTGACTTCTTTATCAAAGAAATCACAACGTAAAAATCATTGACAAAATTTCTTTACTATGCAAAGATTAAAAATAATAAAGGAGAATCTTATGGAACCTAAAGAAAATACAATTCTTACACATATAGATACGTTATTATGCGAATTACGTGACGCAAAAAACGCAGAAGAAGTCAATAAAATAAAAAACAGATATGAAGCTTTGCTGATTAACGGGAACAATCCGCTTTCGGAAAGTATAATGCAAAACGCATTAATCCTTGCCGAGCAAGGTATCGAAGAAGCAAGAAGGTCTGAATTTAACCGCCTGTTCGCTTCTCTATCCGATACTGAACAGCAGGAATTTTCCGAAGTTATGAATATTATCGATAAAAATCTCTTTAAGTACCATTTTCAACCTATAGTAAGTGCAAAAAACGGTGAGATTTACTCATACGAAGCTCTTATGCGCCCAATCAGTGATATGCATCTGACACCGTTTCATATCATCAAATATGCGGAAATCGCCGAAAGATTCAACGACATTGAACGTGCAACATTTTTTAATATACTTAAACTTATCGATGATGATTTGATCTCTCCAAACGAAAGAAAAATATTCATAAACAGCATACCAAAAGCACAGCTTGATACAAATTCCAGACGTGAAATTTTTCAACTTATGATGAAGCACTCTGACAATATAGTTGTCGAGGTGACCGAAGAATCGGAATTGGATGAAGAACAGCTGACTTCATTGCGTGAACGTTTACAAAATATGGGTGTCCAGCTTGCTTTAGACGATTACGGAACAGGTTATTCAAACGTTTCTAATCTTCTGCGCTATACTCCCGAGATTGTTAAGATTGACAGATCTCTAATTACCGACATACATAACGATCCGAAGAAAAGACATTTCTTCCGCGAAATCGTTAATTTTTGTCATAGCAATAATATAAAAGCACTTGCTGAGGGCGTTGAAAACTCCGATGAGCTCAAGGCTGTTATTATGATGGGGGCAGATCTGATTCAGGGCTTTTATACAGCTCGTCCCGCATCTGAGTTATTATCCTCCTTACCTGAAGAAATTTCCGAGGAAATCCGTTCATACTATCAGGAGTATGAGGAAGGAAGTTCACAACAGATATACTATGCTGACAGCCATGAACGTATATCCCTTAATAATCTTTCCGAAAATGATATCAAACGACTGATTATCGGAAAAAAAGGCGACGGCGATGTAACCGTTATCGGCAATCCTACTACGGATACTTCCATTCATATAGAAATCATGAACAATTTTACCGGAAAGCTTATGTTAAACAACGCATGGCTTTCCAACACCAAAGACCGTCCTTGTATAAGCCTTGGTGAAAACAATTGCCTTACTATCATTATATGTGGAGAAAATACACTTGATAAGGGCGGTATACTTGTACCGGAAAGTTCAAGCCTTACAATTATCGGTGACGGTAAACTCAATATAAACATGGACTCAAAAGAATATTTTGGCATAGGCAATGATTTGGCATCTACTCACGGATCGATTACCTTTGATCAAACCGGATGTATAAGTATAACCTCTCACGGCAAATCCGGAATAGGTATAGGTTCCGGACTCGGAGGAAAAATAAACATCGTCCAGGGACAATATATCATCAATCTCAAAGGTGATACCGGACTTGGAATAGGTTCTCTTTACAGAGCATGTAAGCTGGATATTCGTAATTGTGATATCAATATGGAAATTTTCCTCTCAAAAGGATCGGCACTTGGCTCATTATCCGCAAACAGCGATATATCCATAAGCCGCTCATCTGTCAAGTTGTACATTTACGCTTATGAACTTGTCGGCATCGGAACCGTAAACGGAGATCATGCAAAAGTATCTTTTTCCGACACCAATATACTTATCAATATGCGTGGTCAGAGATGTTCTGCCATTGCTGCTCTCGATGGTTCAACAAGCATCCATACCGAGCGTGTAGGTTTACGCGTCATCGCCGGAGGCGATAAAGTACTATGGATAGGTGGATTTATAAAGGAATCAGATATAGATTTATATGATACGGATACAAATATCCGTCTTGAAACCTCCGTTGCGGAGCTTGCAAACGCAGCCTTAAAATATTCAAAGATTACAAGTGGCAGATTCTTGTTGTTAATAAACGGGGAAGAAGTAGAAAAAATTGAATGTGTTTAAGACTTACAAGTGCTCAGCATTCAGTTCTATTTTATCAATCAAAAAAGAGATATCTTCCGATATCTCTTTTTTAATCGATGCGACAGGATTCGAACCTGCGGTCTCGTCTCCCGACTCGGTCCTCGCTTAACGCTTGTTCTCATCTCCCGATTCGGTCGTTGCTTAACACTTGCCACCGGCAAGTAGCAACACCGGCAAGCAGCGACTCTGCGCCCGAACTTTGTGCTCATGACCTACAAGAGCTCAGCATTCAATTCTATTTTATCGATCAAAAAAGAGATATCTTCCGATATCTCTTTTTTAATCGATGCGACAGGATTCGAACCTGCGACCTCTGCGTCCCGAAGAATATTTAGCAATATCTAATTAGTATCAATACATTTCAAAACAGCCAATTTACAGGCTTTATCAATTTTTTTCAAATTCCAATATCACAATTTAATACAGGATAAAAACGCTTTAAACAAAAATTCTTAGACATTTCTTAGACAGATTATAAGCTTTTTCTCTCTATTTGTCATAAGAAAAAACAGACGGTTTTAGGCTGCCAAGTTGAAGTTGGCGTTTCAACTTATATCATACGCCAAGCCTGCATTGTGGCAAACAATGAGGGCGATAAAACCGGCTAACACTAAATCGCTGATTTATCCGCTATCTGCAAGGTCTTTGGGCAGTATAAACATAGGAAGAAGTTTCGTAAGCTTAACAATAAAATTACGGGGTTGCATCTTATACCCAAGTTTCCATACAGATGCATTACCAAAGGGGAGGAAATGCCACTCAAATCCTCATAAGAGCAGGGATGCTCTTCCCGAAACCAAAGGGAAGTCTAAAGGCTTTTACTAAGTCCATGATTAAAGAAGTGGCGGGGGCAATTTGCTATCTTTGAATATTGTTAGTGAATGTTCAAAGGGATACACGTAACAACTTGAAAAGGTTGGTAGTCGGATTGAAGCTGAGGTGACTATCAAAGCGTGAAAGATAATCTACGGATTACTTTAGTCAGGAAACAAAAATACGGATACCTCGCGACGATGGGATTGTATTTTAAGGCTTATTCTACTATTCAGTAGGATAAGTCTGCCCAAAAGCCGTTTCCTACTCCTCAGGGATTGTATGTATCCTATAGCTGTAGTTTATACTTCACCGACACAACAACAACGACCACCTAAGCTTCTAAATCGTTGTCATTGTGTCAGGCAAGTTTCGCAAAGTGGCAAGCCACATTTGCACCGCTTTACCAAAAAGACTTGCGTCTTTTTTAGTAAAGCTAAACTTGCCAGTGGGTTTCACCCCCTTGGAACCCCCATATATACCTATTCGCTAAAGCGAACGTTTATATCATAATTTGCCATACTAGGAAAGGAGTACTGCCATGCGTAAACGAAATAATCCTATATACATCCGTCTGTCTGATGATGAATACAACCACATTATGAACATGATCCATACATCAGGTCAGACTATACAATCATATATAATCAACTGTCTTATGAAAGGTAAAGTTTTATCACATGATGAGGTAATGGAACTAAGGAAACAATCTAATATACTTGACGATATGGATAAACAGCTTAAAGGTATAGGCGTAAATATCAATCAATTAGCACATATAGCCAATGCTTCAGGCATACCACCATCATCAGAGGAATTAGAAAGCATGTCAGAAAATATCATGGATATCAGAAAGGAAGTGAATGTCAAATGGCAATCAATAAGACAATCAATAAGCGAACAACATCTCACGCAGCCATGAGAAACTGCATTGAATATGTACTTAAGGAACACAAAACCAACAGCGACCTTATATATGTTACCGGACCTGCTCCGGACATAATAAAATGGAACACCGTATATAATACCTTTCTTGAAGAAAAAAGGCTGTGGCGAAAGGATAACGGACGTATGTATAACCACAATATCATTTCCTTTCATAAAGACGAAAAAATAACATTACAGGATGCATTCTTCTTTGGTAAGGAATTTGCTGAGAAATGGTTTCCAAACCACCAAACCCTTGTAAGCGTTCATAAGGATAAAAACCATATACACATCCACCTTGTTACAAATACCGTAAGCTTTGTGGACGGAAAAAAGCTTCATAATACAAAATCAGATATGGAAAAGATGAAAGCCTTTACCAACGAAATGTGCCAAAAAAGAAATCTTTCTATCGCTCAAAAAGGCAGACACTTTGATGGAAGCAAAATCGAGGATGGAACACTTATAGCATGGTCTAAGGATAAATATCATCAGTTACTTAATGAACAAAAGAAAAGCTATGTTTCTGATTGTGGCTTAGCTGTCCTTAGCTCCATACAAAATTGCAGTTCTAAGGACGAATTTATAGAACAAATGAAAATAAACGGTTGGAATACTCAATGGACGGATGCAAGAAAACATTTAACCTTTATAAATGATAAAGGACAAAAAGTAAGAGATACCAATCTTTCCAAAACTTTCAATCTGAATATCAGAAAGGAGGAATTGATAAATGAATTTAAAAGACAGGTTAGCCGAAAAACAGAAAATAGTAGAGATGTCAAAGAAAGCCAAAGAAGAGAGCTTGAACAATACTACCGAGAGCTTGAGTGGGCAACCGTTGGAGAGCCGGATAATCGAAAAACAAAAGGTTCTGATAGACAAGCTATCGAGAGAAAACATAGAGCTTACCAAAGACAAAGAACAATTCATAGAAGATATGAAGAAAGAAGTCCAAGCCGTTAAGGAAACGGCATATATAGCCTTAAATAATGCAAACGAGCGAGAGGAAAAAGCAAACGATAAAGTAAACGAATACATAAATCTAAAAAAGCATCAAAAGGAAAATGTCGAAAAGCTTGCGAATAAGAAGATAAATAATGAAAAAAGACTTCTTGCACACAATTACAGCATTTCATTAAAAACGATAAGAGCCTCATACGGTATGTTCCTTTTATACTCAATCATAGCAACACTATTACTTACACTTGATAATAAGCTTTTTATGGACGATTTAAGGCATTTTGTAACTATGGTACATAATTTATACATAAGCTATTTTGACAGCCTTATTTGCGGAAATAAAGAAGAAATTATATGTATAATCATACTATCAGGCATATTACTTATAGCTTTACTTATAACGACATGGGCATTTAAAAACTACCTTTCCGAAAACAGAATAAATATATGGGATGAAAAGACTGCACTTGCAGTATATCTTATATATGCTTTTATACTTCACGCAGGAAAGCTTATACATATAACCAATTTGATTAATCTATATCTTATACTGCTTGTCATTTATATAATATCACGCATAGTTTTACAGATGAATGATAAGCAAAAGAAAGATATAGCAATAACCGGAATAGCCACTCTTATACTTATAGCTTTTGTATGTATTTTCAGCTTTGGAAGTCTGATAGATGCTTTAAAAAATATGTTTGCAAATTAGATTGCAACAAAGAAAACCCTTACCGGTCAATGATCCGATAAGGGTTTTAATTTGTAAAAATATAAGATTTTTATTGCGATACAAAAAGGCTTTCCTGCACTGACTCAACAAACTCTGTAGAAAAATCACATAAATCAACTATTTCTTCTACAGTTTTCCCCTTTTTCAACATTTTTTCTACTATTTCTCTGTCACGTTGACTGCGTCCTTCCTCAATACCAATTTCTCTATTTTCCAAATCTCTCATAATAAGTGTCATATATTCTCGCCTCCATTCCTTATTTTGACGTGCTTTATATACCGCTGCTTCCAACTTCTTTACATATTCATCATCTGACGGTTTACCGGCTACATAATCAAGAAACTCTTTCAAGCTTCCATGAACATCATCCGCCGTACCCACAGCATTTAATACAATCTTAGTTGTGCCGTCATTCATTTCAAGTTCAGGTATCTCATGGCATCTGTTTGTAAATGTGTACTTATGAAGTCCTTTATCATAATAATCAAAAGGACATATCGCTATGATATAGCTATCCTTTAAGTTACTGTAGACAACGCCCTTTTCAAGCATATCCGAATCTGCCATTGAACTGTAAAAACGAAGTCTGCGAGGAAGATTACCTCTGTTAAGTACCTGCATTTCTATCTCAATAACAGTTCCATCATCACTCTTTACATAAATGTCAAATCTTACACCATGTATATCCCTGCCAAGTTCTATGGATTTTTGTGCTGTAATAATTAAATCCGTAAATTCTACTTCCGGCAGTATCATACGAATCAGTTCTGCAAGCAGTTCTTTATCCTGCATTATCTTGCAGAATATAAAATCGTTGGTTATACCAATTTCTTCCCATTCTTTAGAAATATCATTAACCTTATTTTGTATATTTTTTAACCCTTCTTCTGAAATACCCTCAATAGATATATCGACATTATCTAATATTTCCTTTGCTATATCACTCATTGTATCACCCCAATTTCTTACTAATATAATATCACAAAGGTAATGTTTTATCCATAGAAATTTAAAATCCTTCTCAAAAGAAAAAGATTCCGAAATATCAGAATCTCTTTCTTACAACTATTTATATTCTGCTCATATTTAAACTCTCCGCAGCGGAGAAATCAGGAGTTGTTCCCGATTACTAATATTATACCAACTACTTCATCAAACGTCTTCTAAGTGTAAGATAAAGTCCTGCCATTGCGGAATCAATCATCAACATAACTATTACACCTAAATTAATCTTATCACCTGTTGTCGGTGCTTTTGGTGTATCTGCCTTTGGAGCTTCAGTTGTTGGAGTATCAACCTTAGTGGTTGGTGCTTCTGTTGTTGATGTTTCTGTTGTTGGTGTTTCCGTTGTTACTTCTTCCTTCTTTGTGTCAGTATAAGCTAATGCATAAGTAGAAAATTTATCTGTTTCAAATGATAATGTTCCATCTGCATTAAGAGTTGTCGGAAGTACAGTAACACTTCCATCATGAAGTCTTAATACCACATAGTTTCTTGTATATCCATCAGCTACGGCAAGGAAGCTCTTTGGAATTCCTATAGTAAGCTTAAGCGGTGTTGTAAGCTCATGTATAGAAGTTGCCCCTTTAGACTGTCCACTTATGGATATTTCCTTAAATAAGGATATATCAAAATATTCTATATTGGCTGCATTTGTTGCAGATGCCTTAATCTTTTCCTTA
>JAFSZR010000093.1 GCA_017459135.1 Lachnospiraceae bacterium
ATCTTTTTGATAAAGAAACGATTTCCGGAGAGTTTATATTCGGAATGGTAACAAATTCTTTATCGGTCGGAGGATTTAAGTTAAGAGGAACCAAACATGTTATTTTGGATGACGGAAAATTTGATTGTCTCTTTGTAAGAAAACCCGAAAAGATTGCCGACGTTCAAAGACTTCTTACACAGGTGCTTACCAATAATATAAAAGATGATAATCCTTTAATTTATATGACGAAGTCTTCAAAGGTTGTTGTTAAGTCGGATGATGAAATCAAATGGACACTTGACGGAGAATTCGGCGGTGCACATAAAGAGGTTGAAATAATTAATCATCAAAAAGCATTGAAGATATGTCTTAACGGAGAGTATTATCTTGAGGAAGCAATAGAAGAATTTGAGCCCGAAGATGATATGGATAACGACGGAATACCGGACGATTCGGATGAAAGTACATTTGCCGATTACGGTGATGACTTTGAAGACGGTTGGGATAAATAGTGTATGAAAGCCCCATTAATAACATATAATGTCATTAATGGGCTTTTTCTTTACTTTTGGTAAATTTTAGCGTATAATTATTATGATTTTTTATGTCGAAAGGAGTTCTTTGCAGATATGGGTAAGTATTTCGGAACTGACGGCTTCAGGGGAGAGGCAAATGTAGATTTGACTGTCGAACATGCATTTAAGGTAGGAAGATACCTTGGATACTATTTTGGCAAAGATAAAAAGGGAGAGGACAGAGCAAGAATTGTAATCGGTAAGGATACAAGACGTTCCAGTTATATGTTTGAATACTCATTGGTTGCGGGACTTACGGCAAGCGGAGCAGATGTATATCTTATGCATGTAACACCTACACCGAGTGTATCATATATAGTCCGTTCGGACGAATTTGACTGTGGAATTATGATTTCCGCAAGTCACAATCCATTTTATGATAACGGAATAAAGCTTATTAATTCTCATGGTGCTAAGATTGATGCGGCCATAGAGGAAGAAATAGAAAAATATATCGACGGGGAAATACCGGAGATACCTTTGGCTACTAAGGATAAAATCGGAAGAACAACCGATTATTCCATGGGAAGAAACAGATACATAGGTTATCTTATGACGCTTCCTACCAGAGCATTTAAGAATATTAAGGTCGGACTTGATTGTTCAAACGGAGCGGCTTCAACCATAGCAAAGGCTGTATTTGATGCTTTGGGAGCAAAGACATATGTTATAAGCAATGAGCCTGACGGAACCAATATTAACGATAATTGTGGTTCGACACATATTGAGAATCTTCAAAAGTTTGTTAAGGATAACGGGCTTGATGTGGGATTTGCTTATGACGGAGATGCTGACAGATGTCTTGCAGTTGACGAAAACGGTGATTTGGTTGACGGTGATCATATACTTTATATCTGCGGTAAGTATTTAAGAGATAAAGGAAATCTTGCCGGAAATACCGTAGTTACAACCGTAATGTCTAACTTTGGACTCTATAAGGCATTTGATACCGAAGGAATAAACTATGAAAAGACAGCTGTGGGAGATAAGTATGTTTACGAGTGTATGATGGAAAAAGGCTATATGCTCGGCGGTGAGCAAAGCGGACATATAATATTTGCCAAGAACGCAAGAACCGGAGACGGTGTACTTACATCTCTTAAACTTATGGAAGTAATGGTTGATAATAAATGCAAGATGTCAGAACTTTCAAGAGGACTTAAGATCTATCCTCAGCTTTTGGTAAATATAAGAGTAAAAAGCAAACCTGAGGTTACGGCAGATAAAGATGTACTTGCGGCCGTAAAGGAAGTTGAGGAAAAACTCGGAGATAACGGAAGAATACTCCTTCGCGAAAGTGGTACAGAGCCGCTTATACGAGTTATGGTGGAAGCGGAAACCGATGAATTATGCAATGAGTATGCGTACAAAGTTGCAAATGTAATTAAGGAAAAAGGCTACGAGCAATAATGAAAAGAAAACTTAGAAAACTGGAGACAACCATTATATTTGTGATTAAGACGGCGCTTTATTTCACACTGTTTTGGATTTTTTACGGTTTGTATTCAAGATCAAACTGGCAGCTCCTTAATTTGTCCAGAACATCAGCCGTAACTATCGCAACTTATGTGGTTGTTTCATATATGTTTGCAAATATATACGGAAGATATGATATAGGTAAAAGAAAAAGCAGACCTATAGTGCATTCTTTATTTCTAGCATGTGTTTTTACGGATATAATTACTTTGTTTATGTTGTCCATAATGAACACAAATGCTACAAATAATAAATCTTTTGTTCTTGAGGAACCTTTCTTGCTTATTCCTGTACTTGTACTTCAGTATATAGTAATATGGATATTTGCATACGGTGGAAATAAGCTTTATTTTTGTATTTACGATCCGGAGAAGTGTGTTGTTATTACATCTTCTCAAAGAAGTTTAAACGAAGTTATTCGTGGAATCAGAAAGTATAAGCTTCAATATAAAATTAATGTTATAGCAGATTACAGAGATAAGGAATTAAAAAAGTATATCAGTGAAAATGAAACTATTTTCATATATGATGTTCCGACAAAAGAAAGAACCGAAATAATAGAATTCTGTTATCAGAATATGAAAAACGTATATTTTAACCCTGATATGCATGATGTTGTTGAAAAGAACTCGCATCATATATTACTTGACGACGTGTCAATGTACGGAAATTATTCCAAAGGTCTTACGCTTGAACAAAGAGCAATTAAGCGTATTGAAGATATTATTATTTCCTGTATAGCTCTCATACTTACGTCTCCTCTTTTACTTATCGCAGCCATAAGTATCAAGATAGAGGATGGAGGAAGCATTATCTTCAAGCAAAACAGAGCTACAAGAAACGGAAAAATCTTTTCGATATATAAGTTAAGAACAATGAGAGAGGATGTTCAGAATTACTCCGTTATTGAAGATGATGAAAGAGTTACAAAGGTTGGTAAGATTCTCAGAAAATACAGAATTGACGAGATTCCACAGTTTTATAATGTGTTGAAAGGTGATATGAGTGTTGTTGGACCGAGACCTGAAATGCTTGCCAATATATTTAACTACACGGATATTCTTCCTGCATTTGAATACAGATTAAGAGTTAAGGCGGGTATAACAGGACATGCTCAGATAGCCGGAAAATACAATACATCGCCTAAGGACAAGCTTATGCTTGATTTGATGTATATCGAAGAGTATAGTATGTGGCTTGATATAAAACTTTTATTCCAGACTTTTATTGTACTTTTGAAACGAGACAGTACGGATGCATTTAGGGATGAGGATGAGCTCGTATTTAATGAATACAGCGAGGATGAAGCTATTAAGTGTGACGTTATCGAAGAAGAACTTGCGATAGAAGAAAAAAAGGAAGAGTTAAGAGAAGAAGCGCATATTGAAAAAGAAAAATTAAAAGAAAAAGAAAAACAAAATGCATTAAATGAAGTTCGTATATTAGCTAGTGTGAAAAGTAATTTTGTAATATCTTATAAAGAAGCTTTTATCGATGAAGAAGACTCCAGTTTATGTCTAATAATGGAATATGCAGATAAAGGGGATTTATACCAAAAAATAACACAATTTAAAAAAATTGGATGTTTAATAGAAGAAATTGATGTTTGGAGAATATTTATCCAAATGAC
>JAFSZR010000094.1 GCA_017459135.1 Lachnospiraceae bacterium
TCTATTATTTTTCTATTATTTTTCTATAATTTTTTCCTAAAACATTCAGCAATTAATTTTAATTAAACTTTGACATGATAGTATAAATCATACTCCAGCCATAATATAATGTTGCACCTAAGTTTATTACCAATGCGATTATTCCCATCAGTAACGATATCGCCTTCCGGGTCTTTATACCTCCCTGTATGGCCTTAATACTACAGTAAACTCCGGCAAGCAACAATAAAATCAACCATGCACTGATAACCCTGATTCTGAAGCTACCGCATAATATCGACAATATTACACCTACAATACCTATTCCGATAGCAAATTTCCATTCATTTTCAGGTTTATCCAAATCATCCTGTACATTTGCATTATTCTGTACATTTGAATTACTTTGTACATTTGCATCATTTTGCATATACTGTTGATTCATATACTGTCTGTTATTCTCATCCATTTTATATAACTCCTGCCTTATTACACTCTTTCGGCTATAAGAGTACCCATCTCATCGCATTTAACCTGAGGCTCGCCCGGTTTGGCGATATCGATGGTTCTATATCCTTCTTCAAGTACTTTCTTAACAGCATTTTCTATAGCATCCGCTTCTTTGTCAAGGTCAAATGTAAACTTAAGCATCATAGCGGCCGAAAGAATAGTTGCTATAGGATTTGCAATATTCTGACCTGCTATATCAGGAGCCGAACCGCCTGACGGCTCGTAAAGTCCGAACTTTGTTTCATTAAGTGATGCAGACGAAAGCATTCCGATTGAACCTGTTATCATGGATGCTTCATCCGAAAGAATGTCTCCGAACATATTCTCCGTAAGCATTACATCGAACTGTGCCGGATCTTTTACAAGCTGCATAGCCGCGTTGTCTACAAGCATGGTCTCGTAAGTTACTTCCGGATAATCCTTTGCAACCTCCTCAGTAACCTTTCTCCAAAGTCGTGATGAATCAAGCACATTTGCCTTATCAACAAGAGTAACCTTCTTACGACGCTTCATGGCTATATCAAAGCCCTTTACAGCTATTCTTCTGATTTCATTTTCGTTATATGTGAGTGTATCTACGGCTGTCATAACTCCGTCGACTTCCTTTGTATATCTGTCTCCGAAATAAAGTCCGCCGGTAAGCTCACGCATTATCATCATATCAAAGCCTCTTTCGGCAACACTTTCTTTTAAAGGACATGCCTCTTTAAGCTCGGGATAAAGATATGCCGGACGAAGATTTGCAAAAAGCCCAAGCTCTTTACGTATCTTTAAAAGTCCTGCTTCAGGTCTTTTATTTGGAGGAAGCTTATACCAAGGTGATGTCTGAGTATTTCCGCCGATTGAACCAAGCAATACCGCATCCTTTGTTTTGGCGATTGCAACGGTTTCATCAGTAAGCGGTTCTCCATACTTATCTATCGAACAGCCACCCATAAGAAGCTGTTCATAATTAAATGTATGACCGTATTTTTTTCCAACGGCATCAAGCACTTTCATGGCTTCAGTCACTACCTCAGGTCCGATGCCGTCACCCTTTATTACTGCAATGTTACAATTCATGTTTTTCTCCTTCCCGACTTACAGCTTCTTACCTGAAAGTTTTTCGTATCCTTCGAGGTAAATTGCTATTGTTTTATCAACTATGTCTTGTGGAAGTGTCCAATTGTGACCTGCATTGTTCTTTAACCAGTCACGTGCAAACTGCTTATCAAATGATGGCTGTGAATGTCCCGGCTCATATACATCTGCAGGCCAGAATCTTGAACTGTCAGGTGTAAGCATCTCATCACCGAGAACGATATTGCCATTTTCATCAAGTCCGAACTCGAACTTTGTATCTGCTATTATAATACCCTTTGTAAGTGCGTAGTCAGCACATTTCTTATAAAGAGCTATAGTGTAATCTCTTAATTTTGCAGCATATTCTTCACCTTTGCCCGGGAAGAATTTCTCAAGATGTTCGATACTCTGCTCGTAAGAGATATTCTCATCATGATCACCTATCTCTGCCTTTGTTGACGGTGTATATATAGGTTCAGGAAGCTTATCAGTCTCGATAAGTCCTTCAGGAAGTTTAATTCCGCATACAGTTCCGTTTTTCTTATAGCTTTCCCAGCCGCTTCCGGTAATGTATCCGCGAACGATACACTCAATAGGAAGCATCTCAAGCTTCTTACACATCATTGAATTTCCGTCAAACTGTGGCTGTCTGAAAAACTCAGGCATATCATTTACATCCACGGAAATCATATGATTTGGAATAATATCCTCAGTCATATCAAACCAAAGCTTTGACATCTGAGTTAATACAGTACCTTTCTTTGTTACGGTATTGTTCAGGATAACATCAAAGCAGCTAATTCTGTCTGTTGCAACCATGATAAGATTGTCTCCGTTATCGTAGATTTCTCTTACCTTTCCTTCTTTTACAGGTTTAAATTCTTTCATAGTTTTTCTCCTTAATTCTTTGAATTTATTCTTGCTATAAGGCCGCCGCTTTTGATTATCTCCTGCATAAACGGTGGAAATGCCTGGCCTTTAAATTCCAATCCTTTTGTTAAGTCATATATCATACCGGAATCAAAATCGATTTCAACTTCATCGTTTGCTTCGATAGCCTTTGCGGCTTCAGGACATTCAATAATCGGAAGTCCGATATTGATTGCATTTCTGTAAAATATTCTTGCAAATGTCTCCGCTATTACACAGCTTATGCCCGATGCCTTGATTGCTATTGGTGCATGTTCTCTTGATGAACCGCAGCCGAAGTTTTTGTTTGCAACCATTATATCTCCCGGCTTAACTCTGTTTACAAAATCCTTATCGATATCTTCCATACAATTCTTTGCAAGCTCGGCAGGATCCGATGAATTAAGATATCTTGCAGGGATTATTACGTCTGTATCTACATTGTCACCGTATTTATGTACTGTTCCTTTTGCTCTCATAAATCTAACCTCCTATAATCCCAATTCACATGGGCAGCTAATCTTTCCTGTTATGGCAGAAGCCGCTGCAACCGCAGGACTTGCAAGGTAAACCTCAGAATCAACATGTCCCATTCTTCCTACAAAGTTACGATTGGTAGTTGAAACCGCCTTTTCGCCGGCAGCCATAACTCCCATATGTCCTCCGAGACAAGGACCGCAGGTTGGTGTCGAAACAATCGCACCTGCCTTAATAAATGTTTCTGTAAGCCCTTCCGCTATCATCTGAAGATATACATCCTGAGTTCCCGGTATAACAATTACTCTTACACCGTCAGCAGCATGCTTACCCTTCATAATCTCAGCAGCAATTCTCATATCCGAAATACGACCGTTTGTACATGAACCGATTACAACCTGATCAATCTTAATATCACCTACTTCATCAATGGTCTTTGTATTTTCAGGAAGGTGCGGAAATGCAACCGTAGGTTTTAATGTTGATAAGTCAATAGTGTATTCCTCATCATATTCAGCATCGGCATCTGCCTCAAACTTCTTGTATGCTTTTGTTGAATGCTCATTCATATATTCCTCTGTAAGCTCATCTACAGGGAAGATACCGTTTTTGGCACCTGCCTCGATAGCCATATTGGCAATTGTAAATCTGTCATCCATAGTAAGATTCTTAATTCCTTCACCGACAAACTCCATCGAACGATATAATGCACCGTCAACACCTATCATGCCGATGATGTGAAGAATAACATCCTTACCGCTTACCCATTTAGCCTTCTCTCCGACAATATTGAATTTAATTGCCGAAGGTACCTTGAACCAAGCCTTACCGGTAACCATTCCGGCAGCCATATCAGTACTTCCGACACCTGTTGAAAATGCACCAAGTGCACCATAGGTACATGTATGCGAATCTGCACCGATACAGGTTTCTCCAGCAACTATAAGTCCTTTTTCAGGTAAGAGTGCATGTTCAATACCCATTGCTCCTACATCAAAGAAATTAGTTATATCATAGTCCTTAGAGAACTCTCTGACACATTTGCAATGCTCCGCACTCTTTATATCCTTGTTCGGTGTAAAGTGGTCCATAACAAGAGCAACCTTGTCCTTGTCAAACACCTCTTTTTTATTAAATTTTTCCATCTCATGAATTGCAACAGGTGCAGTTACATCATTGGCAAGTACCAAATCCAAATCCGCTTCGATAAGCTGACCCGCACTTACACTTTCAAGTCCCGCATGAGCTGCAAGAATTTTCTGTGTCATAGTCATACCCATATCAGATTCCTCCTTTTTATTCATTACTTATTATTTAAGAAACTGATTGATATTTTAACATAGTAAATAAAAATTTACTAATGAATAATATTAATAGAAGTTATAACTTGAAGTTATATCATCCATGTATTATAATAAAAAAATGTTATGTATTTATTTTTTAGATAGCCGGTTATTAATTTAAAAAAAGAGAGGTCTATATGTACGAGAATCTGAACAATTATAAAGTATTTTATAATGTTGCCAAATACAAAAGCTTAAGTAAAGCTGCAGAAAGGCTTTATATAAGCCAGCCTGCCATAAGCAAATCAATTTCAAAGCTTGAAGAAGGACTTGAAATCAAGCTTTTTGACAGAACGTCAAAAGGAGTTATGCTTACCGAAGAAGGCGAAGTTTTATATAATCACATTGAGGCTGCTTTTGAAAACATAGCAAAAGGTGAAGATGAAATCAAAAAAATAAGCGAACTCGGTATAGGTCAGCTTAAAATCGGTGTAAGCACTTCTTTGTGTAAACATATTTTACTTGATTATCTTAAAGGCTTTATTACCATGAATCCCCATATAAAAGTTATTATCGACTGCCACTCCACCATAAATACGATAAAACTTTTGCAGGAGGGAAAGATTGACATCGGACTGATTTGCGAGACGGATATTCCGAAAAATTATGAGTATAAAAAGCTTAAGGATATACATGATATCTTTGTTGCTTCGGACAGCTATATAGATAATCTTCATTTACGGGAAACCGAGGAAGAAAAAATCTCGGACAATCCTTACTTTTTTGCCGGTAATCTCACATCGTTTATTTCAGACCCCGAGATTAAAAACGATTATAAATTATCGATAAAAGATATTCTTGAAAAATCTAATTTGATGCTTCTTGAACCTAACAATATAACCAGAACTCATATCGACCGTTACCTTGCCGACGAAGACATACATCCTAATCAGATTTTGGAGATAAACAATATGGATCTTCTTATAGACTTTGCAGCCATAGGTATGGGTGTTGCAAGTGTTGTTCGTGAATTTGCGACCGATTATCTTGAAAGCGGTCAGATTATTGAACTGCCTCTTGAAAAAGAGGTTGAAAAAAGAACCGTCGGCTTTATCTATCCCGAAGGAAAGATTAAGCAAACGGCTCTTGAAAAATTTCTCGAATATTGTACCGAAAGGAAATAATCCTTTTTTAATACTTATGTAACAGCCTTTTTACCTATAGGAAGCTCTGCGAGTATAATCGCCGCAAACATTACAACGCAGCCTATTATCTCATCGGTTGAAAGCTTCTGTCCCAGTATAAGAAATCCTGAAATTGCCGATACGACCGACTCCAGACTCATAATAAGCGATGCGACCGTCGGATTAACATTCTTCTGCCCTACAATCTGTAAGGTATATGCAACTCCGCATGCCATAATACCCGAATACAAAATCGACGGCGAGGCTTTAAGAATCATGTCTATATCAGGAAATCTGTTATATACACAGCCGTCAATCGGATAAACAAAGAACATACTTAACACTGCTGCCGTATAAAACTGTGTACTCGAAACCAAAATTCCGTTTACACCTTTTTTGTTGGCATTATCAATAATTATAATATGAAATGAAAATACCAGTGCGCAGCAAAGCAATTGTATATCTGATATTTCAAACTCATATCCTCCTCCACGTCCTATACAAAGAAAATACAATCCGATTAAAGCAAGGAGTACACAAAACCATATAATCGGCGAAGTCTTCTTCTTTAAAAATATACCGACAATCGGAACAAGTACAATATACAATGCGGTAATAAAACCTGCCTTACCCGCAGATGCATGAAGCATTGCCATCTGCTGAAAATTAGAAGCGATAAACAAAATCGAACCGCATATCATACCGTATTTTACGGACAGTTTAAAGCACTTTTTATTATCATCCTTTATAACTTCTTCCGATACTCCGGTACCTAATCTGTTTTTATTATTATAATTATTCATAATAAGAATAACCGGAATAAGCACCGTTCCTCCTATTATGTATCTTATAACACTAAACGTAAACGGACCTATATATTCCATTCCGGCCGATTGGGCAACAAACGATGTCCCCCAAACAATAGCGGTTATTAAAAGTAAAAATGAATTGCGTAATGAATTGTCTTTTTTAGCCATAATCTAATCCTATTCTTTTAAAATCTAATAGTATTTATAATAAATAATTATTTACATGTCAATATTTTATATAACAAAATAAATCAGGAGCGTATCGGTATAAGCCTCTACGCTCCTTTAAAAAAGTATTGTTTTTAATTTTCTATCTGAAGAAATTCTTACGTCTTCTTCCTAATATGTAAAGATATATAATTCCCGCAAGAGATATAAACATCATTGAAGTTACCGGCTTAATCGGTGCCGTATCTCCCGTCTTTACCGAAGGAGGAGTGGTCTTTTCAGGAGGTGTAACCGTTGTGGTAAGCTTATCAATCATTGTAACAGTGATAATCTTATTCTCTCCTGTACCCACCTTATCTGCCGGTATCTCGAATTTAACCGGATCGGCGAGGACATATCCCTCAGGTGCCGCAAGCTCTACCAATTGATAACTTACTCCGTCTTCAAACACATCAGCGATTTCATAAGCCTTATCGGTAGAAGTCCACTTAAGCTCTTTTCCGTCAGCATCCTTAACAGGTGCTCCGTTCATATCAAGCACTGCAAGACTCGCACCTGCAAGCGGATTTCCTTTTTCATCAACTTTAAGGAAACTAACCACAACCGATGGCTCAAGCCATGTTATCTCACCGTTTGCAGCAAGCACCGCGGTCTTATCTCCGTCATCAAATGTCGACAATACAACATCGGTACCATCAAGCTTAAAGCTTAATTCAACAGGTTTTTCCGAAATATAATATCCTTCCGGTGATTCAAGCTCTCTTATAACGTAATTCGTATCCAATAATACGCCTTTGAATATTACCTGTCCGTCCTTATCGGAAACAGCGGTTGCTATAAGCGTTTCTTCATTCAGGCTGTTCTTTCTGTAAAGACCGTACTTTGAACCCGCAAGCTTCTTAGACTGATTTCTTTCACTTACCTTTGTAAACTTGATATCTGCCCTGTATTGGTCATTTACTATTCTGTTGCCCTCAATCTTCTTTCCATCTTTGTCGGTTAATCCTGCAAAATCATTGTCATCAACGGTAGCATAGAAGGTATCCTCGGTAAGCTTGTAATTTCCTACACTCTTTGTTTCGCGAATTGCATATTTTCCCTTAGGAAGCTTTTCAAACAGAACTATACCGTTTTTACTTGAGGTTGCACTTGCTGCAGGCGAATCGGAAATATCACCCGAATCATCTATCTCATACGCCTCAAATACAACTCCTTCAAGTGCTTCGTATGCTGATGGATCTTCTGCACAGCTTTCATATGAAAGACCATACTTCGTAAAGTTAAGGCTTGTTATCTCGTCTTTAACAAGAAGCACTCCCGCACTCGAAATACCCGTTGTTGTTTTATCATAATCTAAGGTTCCGTCTTTCTTAAGAACAAATGTTGTATCTGTTGTAATCTTGTAGCCCTTAGGCGCAACCGTTTCTCTTAATGTATAGGTCACATTAGGTGCAAGTCCCTCAATTTCTTCAGGTGTATCCGTTGAATCCCATTCAGCTACTACACTTCCTGTTTCATCAAGAATCTGAATATGAGCTCCCGGTACTTCCTCTTCAGTAGTTATATCCACCTTGGAAACCTTAACCTTGTAAATTCTTTCATCTTCAACAACTATTTGACCGGTCTCAACTACCTTAAAGGTTCCATCGGAATCATCAAGTACAAACAACTTTCGTATTCTTCCGTTTTCGGTATTTACAAAGCTTACTCTGAATGTAATATCATTGGCCTGATAGAATCCATCCGGTACGCTGGTTTCCTTTAATGTATATTCTTCATTAACATTAAAATCATCCGTTCTGAATACTTTTGCCTGATCGGTTGTTATAAATGTGTACGCAGTCTGACCATACGAATCATAAATCGTAAGTCCTGCACCCGCAAGAGTCTGTCCGCTTGACTTATCAAGCTTTATAAATGAAACCTTATTTAAAGGAGCATCCTGCATAACAACAGTCATATTGTTATTTGTTGTCCAAGAACCATCGCTTTGCTTTATCTTAACAACAGTACTTCCGCCTTCTTCTACAACCTTAAAGGTAATGCTTTCAGCCACTTCATATCCATCCGGTGCTGTTACCTCGGTGAGAACATAAGGCTTGTCAAGCTCAAATGATGAATAATCAATCTCCCACTTGGTTCCTGTTGTTGTATGCTCAAGCTTGTTTGTGGTTGTAATTAAATTACCGTGTTCATCAATAGTCTTTTCATAAACAGGATTTCCGTTTTCCAGAGTAATCTTAAGCTTTGCATTTGGCAATTCATTGCTGTTTACAAGATCAATCTTGCTTATCTTGACAACATTTCTTGCTTTGTCTTCCATAACTATCTTGCCGTCATTCTGTAATGAATAATCAGCCTCGCCTGCTCTTTGAACATAAAGCTTACTGCTATTGTCTATATAGAACTTTATCTCTGATGCTATATAATGTGTAGGAACACCGTTTGCATCCTTTGGAGCCTCTATCTCCTTTAATATATAGACTTCATTCTTAACAAGTTCACTTGTCTTTATTTCATAAGCATTGGATGATGTCGTTATTCTAAACTTTTCGGTACCGCTTTGATTTACTACAAGCAATGCACCCGCAAGCTCTGTACTCGGACTGCTCGGGTCAACCTTACTTATAAATATGGTTCCTTCAGGTTTATCATAAACCTTTATCTCTGTACCTGTCTGGGTAGTACCATCCACCACAAGTTCGTTATTACTTGTAATACTAAACGTGACAGGTGCCGCAACTTCATAACCTGTAGGAGGCGTAGTCTCCTCAAGAATATAATCCGTATCTGCCAAAAGATTAAGTTCAAGTACGCCCAGTTCTATTGAACCATTTGAATTCACGGTAATTCCGGACTGAACAAGGCTATTGTCGGACTTCTTATATATACTGAACACTGCACCGATAAGCTTATCGGTAGAGTTCTTCTTATACTTGGTTATTGTGAACTTAAGAGGCTCATCATACATAGCCAATGTATATACACCATCTACAGAAGTAAGCTCAACCTTTTCACTGTCCGCCTCACCTTCTTTTTTAGTCCAAACCTTATTATCACTGTCAATCATGAACTGAACCGGCTCAGCAAGCTTATATCCAAACGGAGCTGCAGTTTCCTCAAGTGTATACCAGCCTCCTGCTGTTAAGCCACCCAAATCAAAGCTGTGGTTTTGTGATGTACCTCCTGCAGTATCTGTTGTCCACGCACTTCCGACAACGGTTCCCGAAGGATTCTTAATCTGAAGTGTTGCTCCGGCAAGGAAATTATCAGTACCGGAAATCTTTTTGTTAATCACAATGCTCTTTGATTCATCCTTCATTGTGACTGTTACCGGTTCAGTTGTACTTGCTGCTACATATCCGTTTCCGTCACCGTAGTCAATCTTAAGCTCATACTTTGCATCGGTAGAATTATAAACAACCTTAAATTTAATGTCATCAGCCAAAGAGTAACCGACAGGTGCAACTATTTCAGATAAAGTATATTCCTGACCTACAGTTATACCTGTATAAGCATTATCACTGATACCATTCGTTGTTTCATTATTACCGCTTGTTTTTATTACCGCACCGTTACTTGTAACCTGAAGTGTTGCGCCTTCTAAGGCAGTGCCGTTAATGTCGGTTTTATTTACATTAACTCTTATTTTATTAATAAAAGTAACTCGAGCCTGATCATAAACTTCATTAGTTTCAGCATTCTTAACAGTTACATTACCCGATGAATCAGCAGTAACTATAAGTTTAATAATATCACTCGAATATGATACAAGGCTGTCTCCTCCATCAACCTCTTTTAAAACATAATAGTTTGTACTATCTGTAGTAATAGACATCAGAAGATCATCTTTATCAAATACCGCATATCCAGTTGCATCCGAAATAGCAGTTATATAAGAAACTCCTGATATATCAAATGTATCATCTGTTTTATAAAGCTCAAACGTAAACGGCAAATCAATAGACTCATTACCTGATAAAACCTTTCTTACCGATAACGGCCAGTCGGTTCTATCATCATAAGTATTATTGAATTTTATAAACTCCTTATTATCAGTAGAATCATATCCAATAATATTTGAACCTGATTGTTCAGCCGCTGTTTTGCTGCTTGTTATTGTATGAGTAACATCAATTGTACCGTCTGCAGAATTTCTGGTTAAAACAACACTTATAGTATATACCGTGTCGTCATAATTATATCCCGGAAGCTTTCTTGGTGAAGGCACCAGTTCCTTGACCTTATAAGTTATATTTTTAGTGTTACCCGAATCAAAAACATCTTGGTCAAATATAATCTTATCAAACTCAATTTTACCGTTTGCATCGTTTTGTTTAATCTGTATTGGAGTTGTATCACTGCCCTCATATAAACCAAAGCTAAATATTTTGTTAGCTCCCGGTACCTCTTCCGTATTGCCAAAAGTCTTAAGTGCAGTTATAGTTATCTCCTGAGTAGCTTCCTTTGTATTTGTAAATATTACATCCGCTTCATTAATAGGAGTAGCTGTATCAGTACTGTTATAATAAGTTATATTAGGTTTAACACTTCCATCCGTAGTATCTAAACTGAATGTTACTTTTGCGATATATTGCTTTGTATCACAATCAAAACCGGTCTTTGATGTTTCTTTAATAACATACTCATATGGAGCTGCATTTAAACCGATTGTTGTTTTTACAACATCAACAATACTGAACACTTCGTCAATATCAATTTCAATACTTCCGTCAGCAGCATTGTATCCCTTATAAGTCTTATCACCTCTTGTAGCCGTAAATTCAAATCCATCTGTTTCACCATAGTAATCGGAAAGATTTGCACCTACAAGTATTTTCGTAGCATTAAGCTTAAGTATTCCTTCATTCTGACTGTTTGCAAATATAACCTCATCGGCTGTAATAGGAGTACTGTTTATGCTATTTTTATAATATGTAGGTGTAGCTACAATACGGTTGTTAGTCGTATCCTGCGTCAAATCGACCTTCACATAATATACATCGGTTGAATACGTATAACCGTCAAATGTTGAAGCAGGCACCTCACTTATTTTATAATAATACGGTGCATTGGTTATAACATCCGCATCATTTGTAATATCATAATTTATGGCATCAAAGCTTATAGCTCCGTTAATGCTGTTCTGCTTTGTCTGACTATATGTATATGATGCCGTACTGCCCGAGGCATCAACCTGTTCAAGCTTAAATGAAAACTCCTTAAGATTTCCATCGTCATCTGTTATTGTACTTGTTGCTGTACTCTCTCCCGCCTTCTTAAGTGTCTTCTTTGCTGTAA
>JAFSZR010000095.1 GCA_017459135.1 Lachnospiraceae bacterium
TAACAGACGGTTGATAAAACGTGGGCATTGTTTTCGTTAAATCAGCAATGAGAATTTTGAAAGATTCGCTCAGAAACCGAACTGTCTGAGCGTAGCGAGTTTTCGGTTTCGTGCGAATATAAAAAATTCGAATGCGCTGATTTAGAAAAAAATGTCGTGATATCAACCGTCTGTTATATTTGTCCGGTATATGAACCGACCGTGCACCTGCTATATGCGGTGGGCAGTGGTTATTTGAGTTCGTTAACGGATGTGGAGAGTCGTACGATGCTTGACTTCATGTTGTCGGAAAGCTGTACGTTCTTCCTTGCCATCTCGTGAGCCTGATTACTTGTTGCGCTAACCTCTTCACTGATTGCGGAGATTGTCTGAACGCTTGATACAAGCTCTGTATTTACGGCAAGAAGATTTTCGATTGATTCGGATTCCTGTTTAGCGCTGTCCGCTACATCCGAAATCGTATCTTTTATCTGTTCAAAGGTCATTCTTGTGCTTGCGATAAGACCGTTCTGATTATTTACTGCCTCGATTGCATCGCTTACGGCTGTGCTTGCATTATTTGCACCCGTCTGGAGTTTTCCGAGCAGATCGCCTATGCTGTCGGTAGCCTCAGCGGTCTGTCTTGCAAGGTTTCCTATCTCATCCGCAACAACGGCAAATCCACGTCCCGATTCGCCTGCTCGCGCAGCCTCAATGGATGCGTTCAATGCAAGGAGATTGGTCTGTGTTGCTATATCCTGAATAATCTGTATGATATTGAGTGCCTGGTTTGCACTGTCAACAAGACCCGACATCTCATTATTAAGATTCTTATTAATCTTTTCAACATATGATGCACTTTCTGTAAGCGAATCCATATTGCTTACGCCGGTTTCGATATTCTTGTAGCTGTCGCCTATCATAGCCTGCATATTTTCGGCAGACGAATTAACTTCTTCGATTATATTTTGAATCTGTTCCGTTTGTGAAAGCTGAGCCTGAATTGAATCGGAAGTATGAGTGGTGCCGGTAGTTATTTCCTGCATACTGTCAGCCGTCATATTTGAAGAATCGGAAACTTCATTAACCATCGAAAGAACCGACTGAGTTTCTTTAGTTACGCTGTCAGCAACACGAAGTATATGGTTAAGCGTTTCTTCCGCTTGTTTCTCCTGCTCGTAAACCTTGTTCATACGCGCATCGTTAATATTCTTCTGGAGCTTTGTCGAACGGTAAAGAAAGATCACAAATATTGACAACGCAAGAATCTGTATCTCATAATCCGCTATATTATCCGCACTTGTTTCTCCCAATCCTATAGCCTTATATGCAACAGCCGCACCATTTACCAAAACCGTAAACACAGTCGAAAAGATAAGAAGTTTTGGGTCGGCGCATACGATAAGGTAACTCATCGGAATAATTATGTACAAACATACCATAGGTGTATCTCCGGTGAACAATACCATCGAATACATTGCTATATATCCGAGTGTGGCTATGTAACGACATGCATCGCTTTCATGATTGCCCTTGTAACTAATCCATGCTATCAACATAGGTACAACAACCAAAACAGATAATGCTCCATAGTATCCTATGGTACGCTCGCCCTTTATAACCTCAAGAAGGTATGCGGCAAGAATGAGCAAATTTGGAATCGTTATTGCAACCAGTAATGCACGACTTATGCGACTTTTTTCATTTTCCATAAGAATCTCCTCCTAAGTAAAAAGCTTTTTATAATTATTCCCCAATTTAATCCATATATTAAATCTTAAAAGCTTATATAATAAAACCGTGCGGCCGACTTCGTTATGCTCTCACAAGCGTTACCTCAACAGTTAACTCAGCCCAGGCTGCCTTGCGGCACACAAAAGGTCCTGCTTAGTGCTGCTTCGTTCCCGACCTGACACGGTTCACAGGTTTCTGTCGCGCAAGACCCAAACATCAACGCCACTTATCGAGGGCAGCCTCACAAGATAACATCCCTAGGTCAACCATCACCCCTGCTATAGCGGATTGCAGGTTCAGGGCACCGCTAACTCCCCGGCTGCACGGAAATTTTATGACAAATTTATATATTTTACGGTTGTCTTAAGACACATATATCAACGATGTCGCAAGGCAATAAAGTATCTATAATATTATATAGAAAACGCCGCATTAAGTCAAGTCTGATTTCTTTTTATCGGCTCTCAGCTTTGCAAAAAAATCCTTTAGCATCTTGGAACATTCGTCCTCCAATACGCCTCTCTTTACATCCACCTGATGATTAAACTCTTTAACATCAAGTAGATTCAAAACCGAGCCGGCGCACCCTGCCTTCGGATTCATACAGCCTATCACGCACCTCGGTATACGAGCCTGCACGATTGCACCCGCACACATTTGACAAGGTTCAAGAGTCACATACAAAGTACACTCTTCAAGTCTCCAATCGCCTATGACCTTCGAGGCTTTTTTTATGGCAAGTATTTCCGCATGAGCAAGAGTGGTTTTATCGGCATTTCGCCTATTATATCCTCTTGCTATGATTTTTCCGTCATAAACTATTACGCAACCTATCGGAACATCTCCTCCGGCTTCCGCTTTTTTTGCAAGCTTAACAGCCTGCTTCATGTACTTTACATCTTCTTCCATATCTTTATCCTTTTATTTCGGTGACATATTTTGTTGATTTTAAATATATTACATTATATAATATTTTTGTTTTACAAATCAATTTTAAAACAAATCACAGATTACGATTATTACAAGCAAGGAGCATACCATGGGCCCGTCCGTATTACGTACCGAAAATCTTATATTGCAGGTTGAGAACGAATCAAACGCAGGTGCGGTTTTGGAACTTTACAAAAGAAACAAAGAGATTTTCGACCGATACGAGCCTACCCGTCCCATTAATTTTTTTACAAAGGACTTTCATTTTCAGCATCTTATACGCGAGCACAAATCTTATACCGCAGGTGATTTTTTAAGATATTTCATATATACCCATTCTTCATACAGGAAAAACAAGATAATAGGGTCCGTTAATTTCAACATAAAAAACAGCAATCTCGGCAAATATGCCGAAATAGGATACAAGCTTGATTTGCTTTATCAAAACAGAGGGATTGCTTACGAGGCATGCATAAACGGAATCAACGTTATGCAGGAATACTACGGAATAAATTTATTTGCCGCGCATATCGCACCCGATAATGTTCCTTCGATTAAGCTTGCTCAAAAGCTCGGTTTCAGGATAAACACATTAAAAGCGCTCGAAGCTAATGTCAACGGACGGGATATTTTACTTGATCTTTATATCCTTGATACTTCCGACACCCAATAGCCGAATTTGCCTGTTATGAGTTTTTCTTTTTTCACCGGTACAAATCGTCCGAAACCGAACATGTTTGCAAAATATCTTTCTTTATTTGTGAATACGCCGGGAACTCCGATAACAACTTTTTCTTCGTTATCATTCATCTTAATCTTTCCAAGCATTATATATCTGTATTGATAATATCCATGCGACAAAAAGCTGTTTACACCAAGCTTCCAATTGCTCATATGGAGCTTTCCGATATCCTGCGGATTTATCTTTACGCACTCGGTTATTTGGCTGTCCGCAAATAGGGCAAGCTTCGGATATGTGTCAAGCATTTCCTCGCAGGCATCTTTATACTCATCTCCAAGCTCGATAGTCGGAATCTCCTTTATATCTATTTCGTTTTCATTTAGGGATTTTTCTTTGTTTTGCTCATTATATTGTTCTGCTTTTTGTTCTTCGTTTCTTGTAATAATTATATTTTCCGGAGATACAGTTTTGTTTTCCCAAACTCCCATAAGCTGCTCACCGTCATCGCAGAGAAAAAACAAACCCGAATAATTATCAAGCGATACTCCGTCACCGAGCGGATCGTTCCAGGAAACGAACATCCGCTTCATAATGGTATCTCGTTCCTTCGCGCAAAAATTTATATCAGTAAGATATCTGCCCGCATTGCCGCAAAGCAGATAAACTTTACAACAACACTCTGTTTTCTTATACAGCTTTAATCCGATTTGAATTCTTGCCTGATTTTCACTTCCGTTCGATACACATTGTATCTTAATAAATCCGGCATTTTCGCATCTTTTATCGTCTCTGTAACGGTATATATACGATACGCATCTTCCCTTTCGCATACTTTTTCCTCGCTTTTCTTAAACATATATATAATATATGCGAAGGCTTGACCATTTATACCGATATGCTGTTTTATGAAAGTATATTGCTCAGATTTGCAAATTGTTCGAGAGTAAGCGCTTCTCCTCTTATATTTTCACTTATTCCGAGTTCTTTCAATGCATCAACAACCTGCTCCTTTGTGAAGTTAAGTTCAGGAGAATTGTTTATACCGTTTTGAAGTGTTTTTCTCCTCTGATTAAACGAAGCTCTTATAAGTTTAAACATAAGCTTTTCATCATTTACTTCCACCGGCGGTTTTTCCCAGTTCGTAAGTCTGATTACCGCAGAACCGACATTCGGTCTTGGCATAAAACAATTCGGAGGAACGTTTGCCGCTATGTAAGGTTCGGCATAATACTGCACCGCGAGTGACAGTGCGCCGTAATCCTTGCCGCCCGGCCCCGCCTGCATACGACTCGCAACTTCCTTTTGAACCATAACCGTTATCGACTTTGCAGGAATATGATTTTCAAGAAGCCCCATAATAATAGGTGTTGTTATATAATATGGAAGATTTGCAACAACCTTGAGAGTTCCTTTTTCGTCTTTGATTAATTCTTCTATATCAAGTTTTAAAATATCCTCGTTTATAACGGTTACGTTATCATATTCCGACAATGTATCGGCAAGTATCGGCAAAAGGTTTTTGTCTATCTCAACTGCATAGACCTTTCCCGCCGCCTCCGCAAGATACTGCGTCATGGTACCTATTCCCGGACCTATCTCAAGGACGACATCGTCCTTGGTTATATCAGCCGCTTTAATTATTTTTTCAATCACATGTCCATCAATAAGGAAATTTTGTCCGAATCTTTTTTGAAATGCAAAGTTATATTTTTTTATAACCTCAATCGTAACTTGAGGATTACTGAGTTTTTCCATACATTCATCCTTTTTATTGTTCCCTGCGCCAACCGACGCTTTAACACCGACTTTTTATGACTTTATTTTATCTCTGAGTCTGTACAAATCAAGCGAATTATTCCATATTTCTTCATAGATATCCTCAATATCCAGTTCTTTGATCTCCGCGATAGCTTCCGCTACATGATTAAGATACGTTGAATTATTTCTCTTTCCCCTGTATGGCTGCGGCGCAAGATACGGGCAATCCGTTTCCATAACCAGCTTAGTAAGCGGAATATATTTGACGGTATCCTTTAACTTTCTTCCGTTGCTGAAGGTAACAACACCTCCGACGCCCAAATAAAATCCCATCCTTTTGAATGCCATTGCCGAGCGCTCGGTATATGAATAGCAGTGAATAACGCCTCCGACTTCCCTTGCATTTTCATTTTCCATTATAACTATGGTATCCGCAACCGCATCTCTGCTGTGGATAACAACCGGGAGATTTAATTCCCTTGCAAGTCGCAATTGTTTTCTGAACCATTTTTGCTGAAGCTCTTTGTTTGTATCTTCATAATGATAATCCAGACCTATCTCTCCTATGGCAACAACTCTGTCCGAGGATAAAGCCATTTTTCTGATTTCATCTATGGCCTTTTCATCATCTCCGATTTCCTCAAGGCATCCTACCTCCGAAGGATGAACGCCTACCGCTCCGTAGAAAAAGTCATATTTTTTAATTAAATCCAAAGTGTTCCGAGACGATTTCAAATCCGATCCTATGTTGGTTACCGCACATATCCCGTTTTCCTTTAAGCTTGCGATAATTTCATCTCTGTCCTCGTCAAAAGCTTCATCATCATAATGTGCATGTGTATCAAAAATTTTAAACATTTCATCTAATCTCCCACTATATTTTATCCTTTTTTATAAATGCAATTATAATTTGATTTTCCTTGTTTAGCAACCGTAAATTTTACCTTAATAGTGGGTGCTGTTCTTTTAATATATTTATTGACAAAACATGCCCCGCTCAAGTAAAATCAGTATGTATGTGGTGAAAGAGTTTAATATAGGAGGTGTAGCTATGAAACAGTTTTTTGGTATGAGTACGTCCGGCAATTTATCCGAAGCCGTCAAAGGACTTTCAAATCCTAAAGGTCTTATTTTATTTTCTTCCGAGGCTAATTTTGAAAGACATGTTCGTGAGCTCGAAAGCATGTTTCCGAGAGTTCCAAGTATTGGATGTATAGCAATGAGTTACAGCACGGAACTTTGCGAAAGCGGAGTATCGGTAACCGCGTTTACCGAAGGTGTTGATATTGCCGCAAACGTAATCGAAAACGTATCCACAAAACCGGCAGCGCAAATAAAAAAACTCGATGAAGATATAAGAAAGGTAAGACCCGGTCGCGAAAATACCGTCGTTATTGATTTTTGTTCCGGTAATGATGCAGCTGTCCTGACAACATTGGAAGGCGCCTTAAGAAAGAACGGAGTATCACTTATGGGTGGTACAGGTTCACCGGGCAAGCTTTCGGCAAACGGTGTATGCTATGAAGACTCTGTTGTTTATATGGTTATAAAAAATCAAAACGGAAGAGCTAAAGTTTACAAGGAAAACATCTATAAGCCTATGGGAGATATTCGTTTTGTTGCGTCGGGAACCGACAGGTCAAGATATTATATGGGTGAGCTTGACGGAAAACCTGCCAAGACCGTTTATATGAACGCACTAAACATAAAAGAATCCGACATCACAACGCAGACTTTCAAAAATCCGTTCGGAAAGATTGTCGGAGATGATATAAGGATTATATCCATCAAAGAGGTCTCAGGAAACGGTCTTTGCTGTTTTAGACAGGTAAATGATTCTGACGTCCTTACACTTCTTGAGCTTAAGGATTATAATAGGGTTGCCAGGGAAACAATAAATAACATACAGGCGGATTTTTCAAGAATATCAGCTATGTTTTCAGTCAACTGTCTGTTTAGATATATTCTGTTTACCGACAATGGCATATGGAATGATTATCATAAAACCATGGCTCAGCTCGGCGGTTCTTACTGTGGTTTTGTAGGTTATGGTGAACACTATAATAACCAGTTTGTAAACCAATCCATGACCTGCGTGGTGTTTGAATAAAGGAGGTGTGCATATATGTTTGGAAAAAACAAAGGACAAAATCAAATATCATTTGACAACACGAATAATGTACCATATAGTCCGGTTCAAAGCTATGCCGCTCCTGTAAGACCCGACTATTATCCGGTAAAATACATTGTCGAGAATCTTCGTGATTACGAAAAGATTCTTGCAAAAAATGAAGTTGACTCAATGCTTGAGATGCGTAATCTCGAAGATTCCTTTGAAGACATAATGGGCAATAACGCAATTATGAAGCAACGCCTTGATAATTTTGCTGAGGTCTTTTCTAAAATGCAGGAAAGTGTTTCGATGTTTGATGATGTCAGAAACAATATAATCGAATCCGTTAATTATGCTAGAGAAACCGTTGTCAGTCTAAAAGAAAGCTCAGAATCCACCAAAGAAACCTTCAACAGTATGCAGGAAGATTTTTCACATTTTGAAACAGCTGTTGTAAATATCGAGAAATGTATGAAGCAGATTATAAGTGTGGCAGGTCAGACAAACATGCTTGCGCTCAACGCTTCGATAGAGGCAGCCCGTGCCGGCGAAGCGGGAAAAGGTTTTGCGGTCGTTGCCGATCAGGTTAGAAAGCTTGCGGAACAGATAAATGTTTTATCTGCCGACATACAGGGAAGCTTAAAGGACGCAAAGAAAGAAACCACAAACTTTTCCAACAATATCAAGCTTTCTCTTGAAGCGCTTGATAAGAGTATGGAGGATGTTGATAACGCAGCCGAAACCTTCTCTTCCATAACCGAGAGTGCAGGTACTACGGATATGGTTCAGGCAGAAATAGCCGACGCGACACGTACTGCGGATAAGGATTTCGCCGATATAAACAGAGCATACGATACGATAAACAAAAATTATGACAGTCTTGTTGAACATATTAACAACGTAAATTCATTCGGAACCATCAAATCTGGTTTATTTGAGGATATGGATAATCTGATAACCCAGATAGTTCCTATAGTAGAAGGATAATATTACCTTATTCGTAATATTATAAACTAATAAAGAAAGCTTCTTGTTGAAATCTCTTAGTAACAGGAGCTTTCTTTTTTATTTATCCTGCGCTATTTGTATAATTTGACGAAATAACTTTTAAATGCTTTTATTTTTTTGATACTTGTGATATAATTCTATCTTAGTAACGTGTCTATTTTTTTAACAGGCATATAAAAGTTGGACGTATTATATAGTAGACGGCGGAAATAGGTGGATTTCATAAACAAAGCCGCATTTTCAAGGAGGAGAAGAGATGTTTGGAAAAAAGCAACAACAAGTTTATTCACAGGAACCCGATTTTCAGAATCAGGGGTTAGCCGCAGAGTTAGCCAAATATAAGGCTGAAGCAACATTAAATATGAAAATGTTGGAGTCAATTAATAATAATGCTCACCTTTCCGTATGGATGTCATTTTTTGATGAAAACGGAAACCAAAGTGCCGTTCATTTCACAGATGAGATGCGAAGATGTCTCGGATACACTTATAATGAGCTTCCTGATACCGTAGAATCTCTCGGTTTACTAATACATCCCGATGATTCAGAGGAAGTTTTCTCGGTTTACGGTGCCGCAGTAGCTGACAGCAACGTAAAATATGATATAAAATACAGACTTAAATTAAAAAACGGCGAGTACCACCTGTTTCATGCAACAGGCGAGGTATTAAGAAGACCAAACGGTACTCCGGAAGTTTTTATCGGAACCTTTATTGATATTGACGAAAAGACAAAAAACGAAGCTAAGCTTGAGCATGATACAAGAAGGCAATTTGCCGTTGACAAGATGATGCTCGAAGGTTCATGGAGTCTTGACTTAACTCAGGGTGCCATAGATGATCCGAATACTCCTATGGTATTTTCAAATCAGTTTAAGAAGCTTCTTGGATACAGCAATTCAATAGACTTCCCTGACATTATGTCATCATGGTTAACAAAAATTCATCCGGATGACGTAGAGGCTGCGGCTGGGCTTATGGCAAAACAGATGGCAGATACATCCGGTGACACCGTGTTTGATATGGAATACCGTATCCAGCATAAGAGCGGCGAATACAGGTGGTTCAGAGCTTCAAGCTACGTAGTATTTTCACCGAGCAAGGTGCCTCTTATGGCTGCCGGAACAATTCTTGATATAACCGAAGAGAAGGAAGCAAAGGAACGTTTCGAAACCGAGCTTGCTCCTGATATCAAGAGCCTTGAAAATAAAATATCTGATGTTACAAAAACTGTTGATGATGCAGCAAGTGAGATGCAGGATGTGGCTCTTCGCCAAACTGATATAGCGGCAGCCTCCCAGCAAATTGAGGCATCCGTTGATGCATCCATGGACATTATAAAGAGTATTGAAAGCATAGCTGCACAGACTAATCTTCTTTCTCTTAATGCAAGTATCGAAGCAGCGAGAGCCGGCGAAGCAGGTAAGGGTTTTGCCGTTGTTGCAAGTGAAGTTCAGAATCTTGCAACTTCAACCAAAGAAACAACAGGCAATATTTCAAAAATACTTGGCGAGATGAACACTTCGGTTAAAGATGTTATGCAGAAAATCAACGAGATTAATGACAGCATTTCTTCACAAAGCGCAAATATGGAAGAGATAAATGCAACTATGGAAGAGCTTCACAGCCTTGCAATAGCAATCGGAGATATGACTTCACATCTTTACTCATAAGAGTTTGATAATTTTATTGTTGTAATTACTTGAAAATTTATATAAAATAAAAATACACAAAACAAAAAATACACTACAGGGGGGTATCGGAATGGCGATAAACGAATACTTAGATATGAGCTTACTTGATGAGCTTTTAGAGGACTGGTCAGCCGCAACAGGCATGATTGCAGTCGTACTTGATGACGAGGGTGGAATCCTTTCCAACAAATTAGGCTTTTCACGTGATAATATCGAGGCCTTTGGCGAAGATGTAGAAGTTGATGAGGTTGTTGTTGCCTCTGTTGTAGGCGGACCTTTAGATGAGGATACTCCTGAGGAACAGGTTGAGGCTGCTTCAAAGTTACTTGTATCTTCTATTCAGAACCTTTTGGAAAGATATTACAATAAGCAGCAGCTTGACGGAATTAAGGGAAGCTTCTCAGATAGTATTTCTGATGCTGCCGGTCTAATCAAGGAATTAAGCCTCAAATCACAGGGACTTAAGAAGATTGAAAACAAGCAGAACATTCTTGCTCTTAATGCTTCTATAGAGGCTGCAAGAGCCGGCGAAGCAGGTCGCGGTTTTACCGTAGTTGCTCATGAGTTCGGTAAGATGGCACACGAGTCAGGTGTTATTAATGATGCAATTCAAAAGACATTAAAGCAGCTTGACACTTCAATGAAAGAATTAACACACTAATTTTTAAGAACCAATTATTTCACAATTAGAACACAATTTGAACACATTTATTTGTTAGATTGTTAATTGTAAAGAGCTTTTCATATATTTGAATCCTCTCTCCCCAAAATGAGTGATGAATAAATCCCTCCCCGGTTTGGTTCATCGCTCATTTTTTAATTTTTTAAAAGGAGTTTTTATTATGATAAACGAAATGTATAAAGATATGACAGGCAAAGGATCCGTCATAAGAGAATTTTTTATGTACGCAAACAAAAAGGCTGCCGAGATAGGCGCCGAGAATATATATAACTTTTCAATAGGTAATCCTTCGGTTCCTACTCCTAAGGAGTTTACGGACGGACTTATCAAAATGCTTCAGGAAAAGAATCCTGTCGCACTTCACGGATACAGCCCTTCTTTGGGAATCGATTCAACAAGAGAAGCCATAGCCGTATCTTTAAATAAGCGTTTTGGCATGAATTATACTAAGGACGAAATATTTATGGCAACAGGTGCCGCAGGTGCTATTGCCCACGCCATAAGATGTGTCGTAAAAGACGGTGACGAGGTAATAACCTTTGCTCCATATTTCCCGGAATATGTTCCATACGTAACCGGTACAGGTGCGAAACTTACCATAGTTCCTGCGGATATAGATACTTTCCAGATTAATTTTGACGAGTTCAAGAAGGCATTAAATCCTAATGTTCAGGCTGTTTTGATTAACTCGCCGAACAATCCTTCAGGTATTGTTTATTCAACCGAAACAATCAAAAAGCTTGCTGCGATTCTTGAAGAAAAACAAAAGGAATTCGGACATGATATATATCTTATATCCGACGAGCCATACAGAGAAATTGTATTTACAGGCACTGATGCGCCTTTTGTATCAGCATTTTATGACAATTCAATCTGCTGCTACTCTTTCAGTAAGTCTGTTTCGCTTCCGGGTGAAAGAATCGGTTATGTTGCCGTAAATCCTGCCTGCAAGGATGCTAAGCTAATAATCCTTATGTGCGGTCAGATATCAAGATTTACAGGTCATAACTGCCCACCGTCGCTTATACAGCTTGGAATCGAAAATATACTTTATACTACAAGCGACCTTTCGGTATATGAAAAGAACAAAGAAATTCTTTATAGGGAACTCACAAGAATCGGTTATCATGTAGTTGAACCGGGCGGAACGTTTTATATGTTCCCACGTACTCCTATCGCCGATGCAAACGAGTTCTGCTGGAAAGCGGCTAAGGAATATAATCTTATTATCGTTCCGGGTGACAGCTTTAACTGTCCGGGACATTTCAGAATTTCTTACTGCGTTACAACGGATATGGTCGAAAAATCCATACCTCTATTTGAAAAACTCTTTAATTCATACAAATAAATCATTGTTTTTTACGGATTTATTTTGTATAATTTAATTTGTATGTTTAATTAAGAAAAGATAAATTAAGGTATAAGATTTGACTGCATTGAAGATGACTTATGCCAATTAGTGGGAGGACATAAAAATGGCAGAACCTATGATTACGGGTTTTAGAGAGAAAAAGCCAAAAAGATACACGGGAATTTTACTGCACCCTACTTCTTTTCCGGGACCTTACGGAATCGGAGAGCTTGGAAAAGGTGCATATGATTTTATAGATTTTTTGGAGCGTTCGGGGCTTAACACCTGGCAGGTGCTTCCGCTCGGTCATACAGGCTTTGGCGATTCACCTTATCAGCCTTTTTCCGCATTTGCGGGACAGCCGCTTATTATAAGTCTTGATCACTTGAAAGAATTAAAGCTTTTATACGACAGCGACTTTCACAATATGCCTCAATGGAATCCGGAGCAGGTAAACTACGGTGAGCTCATCGCCTTTAAGACACCGCTTTTAAGAATTGCTTATGACAGATTTACGGATAAGAATATTGACGACGGTGTTTCAACAAGCAAAGAGCTTATGGACAGCTACGACGATTTCTGCAAAGAAAACGCATACTGGCTTGATGATTATGCTTTATTTATGGCAGGCAAGGATTATCACGACGGAATGCCATGGTATATGTGGGAGGATGATTTAAAGAAACCTACCAAAAAACAGAAAGAAAAATGGATAGAAAAACTATCCGATGAAATAAATTATTATAAGTTTATTCAGTATTTATTTAATATCGAATGGCTCAAGCTTAAGAAATACGCTAACGATAAGGGTATTTCGATAGTCGGTGATATTCCGATTTTCATGGCTTGGGACAGTGTTGACGTATGGGCCAACCAGAAGCTTTTCCTTTTGGACAGTGAAGGTTATCCGACTGTTGTGGCAGGTGTACCGCCTGATTATTTCTCTGCAACGGGTCAGCTTTGGGGTAATCCTCTTTACAATTGGAAGAAGCATACGGAAACCGGCTACGAATGGTGGCTTAACCGTATCAAGCATCAGCTCACTTTGGCAGACTTTTTACGTATAGACCACTTCAGAGGTTTTGATAAATTCTGGGCTGTTCCTTACGGTGAGGAAACCGCCGTTAACGGTAAATGGGTTGAAGCGCCAGGCGTAAACTTCTTTACACAGCTTGAAGCTACTCTCGGTTATCACCTTCCTATCATAGCCGAAGATTTGGGTGAAATAGATGCTTCCGTGGCAGAATTAAGAGACAAGTTCGGACTTCCGGGCATGAAGATACTTCAGTTTGCTTTCGAGAATCCGCATGAAAATGATTTTCTGCCTCATAACTTCATTAGAAACTGCGTATGCTATACCGGAACGCATGATAACGATACTACTCTCGGCTGGTACAATCATGCATACGAAGCTTCAAAGGATAAGTTAAGACGTTATTTCTCAACAGACGGTAATGATATATGCTGGATATTAATAAGAGCCTGCTTCGGTTCTGTGGCAAATATGGCTATTGTTCCTATGCAGGATGTGCTCTGTCTGGATTCATGGGCACGTTTTAACAAGCCGGGTGTCGGCGAAGGCAACTGGGCATGGCGCTACAAGCAGGATGCTCTTACTCAGCAGCTTTCTGACAGACTTTATGAAACCTGTAAAATGTATGGAAGATAATAGTTCGGGAGGAATTATATGAAAAGTGTAATAGCTTATGTGGTGCTGTTTTTCTCATCATTTTTTATAATACCTTATCATTGGTATATTCAAAAGCTTTCAAAGACCAAACCTGAGGAAGCCTGGGAAAGAGCTTACAAACTTATACATTGGTTTTTCAAATGCGAACTTAAACTTGTAGGTTGTAAAATGACGGTTCTCGGTCAGGAAAACATACCGAAGGATCAGGCCTGCTTATTTGTAGGCAACCACAGAAGCTTCTTTGATATACTGATTTCTCATAATACTACCGGAAAACCGGCCGGTTTTATTTCAAAGGACTCAATGAAAAAGGTTCATTTGCTTCGTCTTTATATGAGAGATATGGGAAGCCTTTTCCTCGAAAGAGACAATATACGTCAAGGACTTGAGATTATAAATAAGGGTGCAGAATATCTTAAGATGGGACATTCAATGATACTCTTCCCTGAAGGTCACAGAAATCAGACTGATAATCTTCTTCCATTCAGAGAAGGCGGCTATAAGATGGCGGAAAAATCAGGCTGTCCTATAGTTCCGTTCACAATCACCGGAAGTGAAATGCTTAAAGAGTCAGCTCCGGGAAAAAGAATTTCAAAAGCAAGTGTCGTAATAGAATACGGCCAGCCTATATATCCAAATGAATATCAGGGTAAAGCAAGGAAAGAAAAATACAAAGAAATACCTGATATGATTTTGGCAATGAGAGCATCTCACAAACATATATTAATGCAGAATCAGGAGGACAAATAATATGCCTTGGTGGGGAATATTACTTATAATTATTGCTGTTGCAATAGCTATATTGGTTGTATTGTACAAAGTCGGAGACAAACTCCAAAAGAAACAGATTGAACAAAAAGAACAAATGGCAGATGCGGCACAACCCGCAACAATGCTTATCATAGATAAAAAATATCTGCCCATGAAAGACGCGGGACTGCCGAAAATGGTTATGGAGCAAACTCCAAAGAAATATCACAAGGCTAAGCTTCCTATCGTAAAAGCAAAAGTCGGTCCACAGATAATGAACTTCATTTGTGATGATGCAATATTTGAGGATGTGCCTACCAAGGGTGAGGTTAAAGCCATGATAAGCGGTATATACATAGTCAGCGTAAAAAGTGTTCGCGGTAAGAAAAAGAATACCGCTGTTGAAGAGGAAGATAACGGAAAGAAGAAGAAAAAGAGTATGCGTCAGCGTATGCAGCAGCGTCAGGCCGAGTATCAGAAACAGATTAATGACGAGATATTGGCTAAGAAGCAAAATAAAGCTAAGGGCATAACTCAGGAAAAAACAAAAGAACAAATTAAGAAAGAAAAAGAAAGAGCAAAGAAGATTAAAGATGGAATCAAATAATACAATAAAAAATGTTATTAAAATATTTGTACCATTTGTAATTGCCTTACTCATTCACTCTGTAGTGGTATTCTTTGATATAATCGGGATTTTCGTCAGGAATTGCATATCCAACGAGAAAACGGTTGCTTCAAAATCAATCGAAACAATTATGTCTCAGGATTACACACAGCCAATGAATCAAGCGCTTATATCAGCAATTCAGTTTTCACTTTATATATTGATATTCGGAATTATGCTGTATAAAATTAAAAAGCCTTCTGTTAAAGAAGGCTTTTTTAACATTATTAAACCGCCGATAATTATATTTCTTATAATAGGCGGAATCGCAGGGCAATTTATGGTGGACGGTGGTCTTGCATTACTCAGACCTTTATTCAAATCAGCCTTTGATAAATATGACGAACTGGTTTCAAGTGTAACAGGAGTTTCATCATCGTGGCTTATGCTGCTTACTGTTTTCCTAATCTCACCGATAGCCGAAGAAATACTTTTTCGCGGACTCGTGCTTACATATTCAAAGCGCGTAATGCCTGCTGTTTTCGCAATCATACTTCAGGCCTTTTTATTCGGCTTATATCACGGCAACATAATCCAAGGCACATACGCATTTTTAATGGGGCTTTTACTCGGCTTTATGGTACATAAAACCGACAACCTGATTACCTGCATAGTATTTCACATAGCATTAAACGTAAGTATTCTTCTGGTACCAAGCGGTCTTCTCAAAGTAACATCAAACGCAATTTTGACAACCGCCATATCCGCTGTTATACTTACAATATGTATATTTTTTATTTTTAAAAAGACCAAGAAACAGGAGACCAACAAATGAATTCAATAGGTGTTTTTGATTCAGGTGTCGGCGGCTTAACCGTTGTCCGCGAACTGATGAGACAGCTTCCGAGCGAAAATGTCATATATTTTGGTGACACTGCAAGGGTTCCTTACGGAAGCAAATCGAAAAATACAATACTTAAATTTTCAAGACAGATAGTTAGATTTTTACGCACAAAAGATGTTAAAGCGATAGTTGTTGCATGTAATACAGCAAGTGCGCTCGCTCTCGAGGATATGCGTGACGAAATAGATATACCCGTAATAGGTGTTGTAAGACCCGGTGCAAAGATGGCTGTTGCCAAAACACAAACAAAGCATGTCGGTATAATCGCTACCGAAGCAACCATTAAATCCGGCATTTATACGGATTACATAAGACAGCTTGATGAAGATGTAACAGTTATCGGAAAGGCATGCCCTTTATTTGTTCCTCTCGTTGAGGAGGGACTTCTTGAAGACAGAATTACAGATGATATGATTGACAGATATTTATCGGATTTAAAGCCTTACGGTATAGACAGTCTTATACTCGGCTGTACGCACTATCCTCTTTTATTTAACCCGATTAAGCGTTACATGGGTGATAAGGTAAGTCTTATTAATCCGGCATACGAAACAGCCAAAGAATTAAGACAGATACTGGACGAAAAAGGACTTTTAAACAGCCGAAGCAATGTTCCTACCTATGAATTTTATGTAAGCGACGGAATGGACAAATTTAAAGCATTTGCAGACAGAGTTCTTCCGATAAATGTTGAAACGGTAAATGTAATTGATATTGAAAGCTATTAAATATACGAGGTAATTGATGCAGGTTAAAGTAATTATTGAAAGTACGGATCAGGACGGCATAAAGAGCAAAAGTGAAAATTTTGCACTTATGTCAAAGGAGCAAAAAGGATACCGCCTGTCTTACAGTGAAGATTTGTCGGGCGAGGGGGAACTAACCGAAACCACTATGTTCATTTCTCCTTCAGAGTTAAGGATTATAAGACGTGGCGAACTTGTGACGGATTTCATTTATTCAGAATCCCTTACACACAATACGTCCTATGAAACACCTTTTGGTATTATACCTATTACACTTATAACCCAAAGCTTCGAATACCTTGATATGCTTCATGATGCGGATACAGGAATAAATATTTCCTCTTCCTATACCATTGATATGGGCGACTCGCTTATGCCGCCTGCAAGCATGGATATGAATATCATTATAAAAGAAATAAGTGACTGATATCTCATTATACGGTTTTGTACAGATAAATGTATTTAGATAAGGAGGATTAACATGAGTCAAGAAAAGATTTATGACGACTTCTTCGGTATACTGACAAACCACAACAAATTAAACGAATTAACACCTCTGCCCGATAATGAGACTTCGTCAGATGACGAAGCTTTGAAGTCGCTCAAAGCCGCGACGGGCTCTTTCGATCAAAGATCGAAAGCAGATTTAAATATTCACGAATCTACGGACTATGAAGTTTTGATGCGTATCTTTGAGGATATTTATATTAATCCCGATGATACAATTGTTGACTTCGGCTGTGGAATGGGCAGAGTTTTATTTTATTGTAATAACAGATTCTTCTGTAATGTTAAGGGAATAGAAATTAATCCTGATGTTTACAAAGCTTTGTTTGATAACGCTGAAAACTATCACACCAAGTTTATGGAACAAAGAGATAAATTTTCGATTCTGAATATTCATGCAAGCGAATACGAAATTGCCCCTACGGATAATTTTTTTTATTTCTTCAATCCGTTTTCGGCAGATGTACTTGAAGGTATAATTAAGAAAATTATGAAGTCTGTTCACGAAAACCTGCGTCAGATCACCATCATTTTATATTATTGTACCTTTGAAATGATGAGTGTCATACGCAAGTTTCCGCTTCGACTTGAAAAAGTCATCAAACTTCCGGGATATGATGAGGATCCCGACGAGAAAGCATATATCTATATGCTTTAATTACATTAATTTAATGCCTGCTCTAAAACCTCAAGGTTTTCTTCCATTATTGAAAGATATGTTGCTCCCGCTTTCACATCTTTCGAGGTTGTTCCCTGCATTGAATTAATTGTAAGTATATTTTGATTTTGAGATTCCGTATTTTCAATAATTGTTTTTGCAATATCATCATTTGCATTTTCTATTATGAGAATATTATTTACACCAAGCTCATCTACTTTGTTTGCAAGGAATACAACAGTCTCAAAGCTTGCTTCTGTTTCCGCACTGCATCCCACAAAAGCAGCATAATATGAAAGTCCGTAATCATCAACAAGATATCTGAACGGGAATCTGTCACCGAAAACAACCGTCTTATAGGTCGCATTATCAACTACAATCTTATAATCATTATCAAGAGAATCAAGCTTTTCGATATAAGCATCCGCATTCTTTGTATAGGTATCCTTATTTTCAGGATCTACCTCACCAAGTACATTTGATATTTCTTTAACCAAAACTTCCGCATTTCTTAAAGAAAGCCATACATGCTCATCGTATTCGACTTCTTCTTCCTCTTCACCTTCTTCTTCCTCTTCTTCGCCTTCCATACCTTCTACTGTTTCTTCTTCCTTAACGCTGTCTCCGAGTACATCGAGAAGATTAATAACTTTCATATCTTTATTGGTTGCCTCGGAAAGAGCGTCAGCGACCCAACCGTCAGACTCTCCTCCGACATAAATAAATACATCACAATCAGCAATATTGGCTATATCCGCTGCCGTAGGCTGAAAGCTGTGAAGATCCACACCGTTATCAAGAAGCATAATAATTTCGGCGTCATCAGCCTTATCTCCGAGCACAACATTTACCCAGTCATATTCAGGGAAAATAGTTGTAACAATCTTTAATTTATCCGATTTCTTTTTACTTGGTGTGCTGCAGGCCGAAAGTGATGCAACAACCATAGATGCAAGTATAATAAAAGATAATATTTTTTTAAGTTTCATTTTTATGTCCTCCGAAAAAGTGATTTATATAAATTGATTCATACAGCTTTTTGATATGTCAATCATTCAGCCTTATACCCTGATTAACCAAAGTAAGTCTTATTAACAATGATTTCCCTTTTTTGGATATAAAATCAACAAATCCCGCAAAGCTGTATGCTATAATCACCACCGCCGTAAATCCGCATAATTCTCTCACGGTTTTTTCGCATATAAGTATCATTTCGCATATAGGACAGTCCTCATGATCGCAATGATGTCCTGCTTCCACCGATGTATAAACCATACACAGAATTGTATTTGCAAGAAAAAGCACCAGTAAAAAAACGGAAATAGCTTTCATAATCTTTATTAAATTTGAATTTCTGTTTTCGGTTCTCATAACAATCTCCGGTCAATGTAATATACTGTATATAATGTTTATGATTCAAAAATAATCTTTTATTTTGCACAGCTTGCGCACAATCCGTAAAATGTTGTCCTCATAGGATTAATCTTAAAGCCGTGATGCTCGGATATATGACTTTCAAATTCGGTTATTTCATGACATTCAAGATGTATAAGCTTACCGCATTTTTCACATTTTAGATGATAATACGGAGCGCATCCTCCATCGTTTTCATTTTCGCCGATATATTCGTAGCATGCGCAGCTTGTTTCGTCTATAAGATATTTTTTTATCTTTCCTTCGTTCATAAGCTGTTCCAGCTGTCTGTAAACGGTTGTTGTGCCGACAGGTATGTTATTACTTTTAAAATATCCGCATACATCGGCCGCCGTAAAATGCTTTCTTCCGACAGTTCCCATATAATCCATCATATGCTCACGCTGTTTAGTTTTATACTTTGCCGTTTCAGCCATATAAATTACATCCTCCCCAAAATGGAAATCATTTTCAATTTTGCATTATATTATTTTATTAAATTTGAATTTCTGTTTTCGGTTCTCATAACA
>JAFSZR010000005.1 GCA_017459135.1 Lachnospiraceae bacterium
AAGCGCATTAACGACAGAAGCTCCAACTCCATGAAGACCACCTGATACCTTGTATGCTCCGCCTCCAAACTTTCCGCCGGCATGAAGCACAGTAAAAATAACCTCAACTGCAGGAATTCCCGCCTTTGGATGTATATCTACCGGCATGCCTCGTCCATTATCCATAACTGTAATAGACTGATCCGCATTTATTGTAACATCAATAGTATCACAAAAGCCTGCCAAAGCCTCATCTACCGCATTGTCTACTATCTCGTATACAAGATGATGAAGTCCTCTGGCAGATGTGCTGCCTATATACATTCCCGGTCTTTTTCTGACTGCCTCCAGTCCCTCCAAAATCTGAATTTGGCTGGCACTATATTCTTCGCTCATTTGAAACCTCCTAAGTTAATTTTCACTTGTTACCATACCGTCATTTACACGAAACACTTTATTAATCTTAAAATGCTTATTAACAAAATCGTCTAATCCGGTACATGTTATAAAAGTCTGAACATCCGATATACACTCTAAAAGATGCTCCTGCCTTCCGGCGTCAAGCTCTGATAATACGTCATCCAGAAGTAACAGCGGCGAATCGCCAGTCTTTTTCTTTACAAGCTCTATCTCCGCAAGCTTAAGGGAAAGCGCTGCGCTTCTTTGCTGCCCCTGTGAGCCGTATTTTCTTAAATCTATATCATTGGATATAAACATCATATCATCCCTGTGAGGTCCGATAAGAGACATCTTCTGCTTCACATCTCTCTCAAAGCCCTCCTCAAGACGCTTCTCAAATAACCCTGCCGGAACATCCGGCTCATAAACAAGCCTTAGCTCCTCTTTATCTCCGGTAAGTCTGCCGTGAATCTCTACTGTTATATCATTTAATTCCCTTATAAACTGCTCTCTTCTGCTGATTATCTCTCTGCCGTACTTTACAAGCTGGATATCATAAATCTTTATCATATCAGCGTATTCCGGCTTATACACAAGCTCCTTTAACAGCTTATTTCTCTGCATAAGAATGCGGTTGTAATTCGAAAGATTATTTATGTATATCCGGTCCAGCTGACACAGCTCCATATCAATGAACCTTCTTCTGTCTGCAGGACCATTCTTTATAAGATTTAAATCCTCCGGAGAAAATATTATGACATTTGATATGCCCATAAGCTCGCTGGCTCTCCTTATCGGAACACCGTTTATCGCAATTCCCTTCGCCTTGCTCTTCTTCAAATGCATATCTATCCTGTCAGAAATATTATTCTTCTTCACAAACATCTTTATATGGGCCTCTTCCTCGCCGAAATAAATTATCTCCTTATCGCGGCTTCCTCTGTGTGATTTTGCGGTTGAGCCCATATAAATTGCTTCAAGAATATTTGTCTTGCCCTGTGCATTGTCACCGTAAAAAATATTGGTTCCGCTGTCAAAACAAATATTTAAGCTTTTGTAGTTTCTGAAATTTGATAATTCTAATGATTCTACAAACATATCTGCACCGTATTATTTTGAAATATTGATTTTCTCACCAGAAAACATCACAACGTCTCCGTCATAAAGCTTTCTTCCTCTTCTTGTCTCGGTCTCGCCGTTCACCTCTACCTCTCCATCCTGGATGACCATCTTCGCCTCCACGCCGGAGCTTACAAGATTGGCAGCCTTAAGTGCCTGTCCGAGCTTGATATAATCCTCTCTTAAATAAATAGTATCCATTTAACGCTCCTTACTTAGCCTGCATTGTTGAAATTAACAGGAAGAATCAGATAAACATATTCTTCATTATCATCCCTGATAAAGCATGGCGCCTTGGAATTGATAAGATATAATGTTACTTCTTCATCGTCAATAACCTTCAATGCGTCTACGAAAAATTTAGGATTAAAACCTATCATTATATCCTTGCCTTCTTTTTCAATTTCTATACGCTCATTCATGGTACCAAACGTAGAATTCATGGAAAGCGCCATATCATCCGTAATATTCATAATAATAGGCTTTCTGTCATTTTCCCTGATAAGCAGCATAGAACGCTCTATACAGTCTAAAAGTCTCTTCTTGTTAAGACTGATTTTTGTAGTATAATCCGAGGACAGCATTCTGTCTATATTAAAATACTCTCCTTCAATAAGTCTTGATACAACCTTTGTGTCATCAAACTCAAACATAATATTGTTCTCACCAAAGAATAAGAATACCTCTTTTTCATTGTCTCCGGTAAGAATACGGCTGATTTCATTGAGTGTCTTGCCCGGCACTACCACGTTCTTCTTCTCATAGGAATCGTTAAGCTTGATTTTTCTTATGGAAATACGGTGTCCGTCAAGTGAAACCACTCGCAGCATATTTTCATTTATCTCAAAAAGCTCGCCTGTCATAAGCTTATTGTTATCATTTGCGGATATAGAAAAGATGGTCTGTCTGATAAGCTCTTTGAGTGTAAACTGTGAAAGGCAGATATACTTATCTTTTTCTATATATGGCAGATATGAAAATTCATCTGCCGGGTTTGCAGGAATTTTAAAGTTTGCATTTTCACAGACAATCATCATGTTATTTGCCGAATCAGTAGAAATCTCTACATCGCTGTCAGGAAGCTTTCTTATAATCTCACCGAAAAGCTTTGAAGGAACAGCCGTCTTGCCACGTTCCGTAATAGTACCGGCAACCTTTGTCTCAATACCAAGCTCAAGGTCATTTGCAATCATCTTGATTTCATCTGTGGATGCATCAATCAGAATACATTCCAGAATCGGAAGCGTTGACTTTGAGGAAACAGCCTTAGAAACAATATTAATAGCATTTATAAGGTTGGACTTTTCAAATGTTAATTTCATAATGTGTATAACTCCTTTCGTGCAGATGATATATTATTTAATAATAAATTAAGAAGTATTAGTAATAGGTGCTGTTGATAAGTTGATAAGTGCATTTAAGCCTTTAAAATCAAAGGAAAATGCTATTGATAACTATGTGTATAAGTCATTAATTAGCTGTAGATAAACATAAGGTTTTGCACATATGCTTTCTTGAGCGTTTTTTAACAATAAGTTATCCACATAATTTTCACGGTTATCAACAATGGTTTGTGAATAACTATATTATATAAGGAAGAAAACCGTACTATGAAGGATTAATCTTCTTCTTAATAATATCAATTGTGTTTCTGAGTGTTTCGCTTGTTTCTATATCGGAGTGAATTTTGTCACTTCCGTGAAGCACTGTTGAATGGTCGCGGTTGCCTAATATCTTTCCAATGTACTGAAGCGGTGCCGAGGTCATCTCCCTGCACAGATACATCGCTATCTGGCGCGGATAAACAATTTCCTTGTTTCTCTTTGCAGAAGTAATGTCTGCCGGAGAGCACTTAAAATGCTCTGCAACCACATTTATAATAAATTCAGGTGTAATCTCAGAAGCTTCGTTCGGTGAAATAAGGTCCTTAAGTGCAGCTTCGGCAAGAGCAAGATTAAGCTCTCTTTTCTCAAGCTTTGAAAGTGCAACAATCTTTGTAAGTGCTCCCTCAAGCTCACGGATATTTGATTTGATGTTTGTTGCGGTGTATTTTATGACCTCATCATCAATATTATATCCCTCAAGCTCCTCCTTCTTTCGAAGAATTGCTACTCTTGTTTCATAATCAGGAGCGCTTATATCTACGGTAAGACCCCACTCGAATCTTGAGACAAGACGCTCTTCAAGAGTTGTAAGCTCCTTCGGAGGACGATCACTTGAAATTATAATCTGCTTCTTTGCTTCATGAAGAGCATTGAAGGTATGGAAGAATTCCTCCTGCGTACTTTCCTTACCTATAATAAAATGAATATCGTCAATCATCAGTACATCATTGCTTCTGTATTTTTCACGAAACTCTGCGGTAGAATAATTATTTTTATTCCTGATGGCTTCGATAAGTTCATTTGTAAATGTC
>JAFSZR010000096.1 GCA_017459135.1 Lachnospiraceae bacterium
AATATTCTAAAAACAGCTCTTCCATTGAAACATATTCTGATTTCATAAAACTAATCAGAACTATGATACAACATAATATTACTATAAAAACAGAGATTGAACTATTCGGAACTGGTGATGCAGGACTTAAACTATCTTTCTTTACTTCTGAATTACTAGATTCAACCGATAAAAAAATTGAAAAGATATTTACAGAATTTTTATATAATTTAGATATACTTGGGAAATATGGTATGCCTATTTCTACAAATATGTTGACTGATGAAAGCGGAACTCGAATAATCTATTGCCTCAGATTATCCCCCTTAACAATAGCAAGATCAACCATTGAAAAGATAATAAAATACGAAAACACATATACTACCAAAAACGATTATGACATTGAGATATTTGAATCAAATTACGAAAGTGAACTTAGTACTAATGATTTTAATTTAAAGGAAGCTATAGAATATCAATATCCTCATTAAACAAATATTTTGTTGACATTTTGTTGACGAAGAAAATGGGAAGCCTTGATTTATAAGGCTTCCCACAGTTTTTCTCTTACTCCTCCGTAATCATCTCAACCGGCTTAAGCTTTCTTACCCTGATACCTGCGATGGCTGAAGCAAATAATGCTACGGCAATAATTCCTACTACTGTAATTATAATCCAACCAAAGGCTATGTTAAATGTTACGCTCTTTATTACAAATATTGAGAATGCCGCACCTACAATTCCGCGTCCGGCAGCACCGGAAAGTAATGCTCCGATTATGCAGCCCATAATTATCGCAGGCATATTGGAAAGCATTATCTGAAAAATAAGTCCTCCCGAAGTCTGACCAATTGCTTTACTTATGCCCATTTTGCGCCACTCGCGGTTTATCTTTGCTCTTATTATAAGCGTCTCTACAAAAATCACTACAAATAATGTAATAATTACTATTATCAAGCAAATCAACTTCATCGACATTGCAAGCGTACCGATTATGCTTTCAATAGCCTTTTCATCACTTGCTATAGTACTATAGTATCCCTTTTCTTCGGCAAGTTTTTTAATGTCTTTTTCAAGTTCATCATAGCTTACACCTTCTTTTGCTTTTATATTGTAGCTATATGAAGGGACACCCGGGATAAGCTTATTTGCACCATCCAAAGTCATAAGCAATGTTCGACCCATATGTTCCATACGCTGGTTTATACCTACAACTATATATTCTTCCTTTGCTCCTCCGTACTCAACCTCTATAACATCACCAACCTTCAAATCCATATCTTTGGATACTCCTGAAGTAATCAATATTTCATTATCAGACTTCGGATATCTTCCTTCCAGTAATATTGTATGATTTGAATTATCAAAATCATCATAAGCATATGAATAAACAGTATTCTTCTCATCTTTAAAATAGACCGTAGGCTCAAAAGCGATGCTTACCAATACATTTTCCACTTTGTCAAGAGTGCGCAGGTTTTCCGAAACTTCTTTATAATCAGTCGAGTCTGTTGACATCGTTGCTGTTGCAATTTCAAATCCCATTATCTCTAAGAGCCCGTCCGGCTTTTCACCGAAGTTTTGCATCATGCCAAATCCCGTAAGAACGGAAATTGTAAGGATAGCGGTTATAAAAACCATAATAATATTTCTTCCGATGTTACCGAATGTATCCTTTAATGAAAGTACAACTGCTATAGGAAGAGGAGTCTTTTCAAATGTGAAATGATTTTTCTTAAAATTATGAGTATTGATTCCTCCCCTTAATGCATCAAGGACGGTAACCTTTTTATAAAGTCTGCTTGCCAGTCTTGAAACAAGTGTTGTAAGAAGCAATATTCCAATAACTGTCCCTGCTGCTGCCGCAATATTTACCGGTTGATTCCATCCAAGTCCGGCGATTGCGCTTATTATATCTCCGAAAGTTTTAAATGAAAGTATTGCAACAATTATTCCGATTACGGAGCCTAAAAGCGATACAAGAGATATCTGGATGGTAATTGCTCCTCTTAATTCCTTAACCGTGTAACCGCTCGCCTCAAGTATTCCCGTATTCTTCATATTTTTATTTATAAAGTTTTTAATACTGAAGGATATTATTACAACACAAATTATCATAATTAAGAATGCAAACAAAAGCATAATGGCTATTACAATAATAGGTACAAACTGTGAACCCTCTCTCATCATTTGCCAGTTCAAAAAAATGTAGTCTGTATAATTATTCTCATCACCTTCTGAAACAAGCTTTGTGATTTTTTTCTTATAGGCATCTCCGATTTCTTTTTCAAGATCCTGTGTTTTAAGTCCTTCTTCAAGCTCCTTTTCGTCAACTCTCACCTTATAAGCCTGATATTTTTCAACTACAGTCGGATGATCATTAATTAATCTGTCCATTCCGGTCTGTGACATATAAATGTAACTTATCGTAATATTAGTAGTTGAACAAAAATACGGATCCTCTGCATAACCGGCTACATTAAATTCATAAATTTCTCCCTCAATTTTGAAAACAAACGTATCGCCGATATCATATTTCGCTTTTAAGTAAAGAGGTATTATAATATCATTTTCATTTAATGTCTTATCCGGCATTTCAATCTTCATAATTGACTTTTCTTGTGTAAAACTTTCTATTATGAAAGAAAACTCTCCGAAATCATCATCCTTTTTGTTTTTGTAAGGTGCTGTCATCACCAAAACCGGAGTGCTTTCACTTTCAATAATATGTTTATTTTCTGCAATGACCTCCTTAATTGCCTTATTTCCAACCTCTGTATCAGGCATATACAGCATAACATGAGCACCGTGAATCTTATCAAATCTGTCATCAATTACTTTTCCGAGTCCGAAAACAGCTGTGAGACTGTCGAAAATAAGAAATGCAGATATAAAAGTAAGAATAAGAAATGTAATCATGTCACCCTTTTGTTTCTTCATATTGTTTTTTGCTATAACAAACAATTTATACATAATATTTCCCTCCGATTAAAAATCCTACAAATCTTACCAACCCTGCTCCTGCAAGAAATCTTTGAGCTTTCTGTGTCTTTCGATTGCCTTTTCCTGATCCGGATTTTTTTCATCCTTGTAATCTCCGACATATTCGCCAAGATCAAGTTCATCCGATATAATTCCGTCCGAAAGATATATGATTCTGTTTCCTCTCTCTGCCGCCTTTATCGTATGAGTTACCATTACAATACTCTGTCCGCTGTTGTTTAAATCGCTCAAAATATTTAAAACATTTATCGTATTTTGTGAATTAAGTGCACCGGTCGGCTCATCTGCAAAAAGCACCTCAGGGTCATTTATAACACCTCTTACGACCGCAACCCTCTGCTGCTGACCTCCGGAAAGCTGTGACGGAAACTTTCGCCAATCATTTTCTTCAATCTCGACCTTTGAAAGAAGTTCCTTTGACTTTGCCGCAAGCGCCTTTCTATCCCTGGTTCGAAGAAGTCCGCTTACCATCACATTGTCAAGCGCACTCATCGAATCATTTAAATAATTCTGTTGAAATACGAAGCCTGCATGGTTTCTTCTGAAAAGAGCAAGCTTGTCATTGTTGAACTTCGAAATCTCTATGCCGTCACCGGTTGATTCTTTTTTATCCTTCTTTATATCATCAACAAAGTAAGTTATGCTTCCGAGTGTCGGTCTGTCCATACCGGATAATGCATATAAAAGTGTACTCTTACCTGAACCCGAGTTACCCATAACAACCGTAAAATCACCTTTATACACATCCAGATTTAAATTCTTAAGTACATGCTGCTGAACCGATTCATTTGAAAATGTCTTTGATAAATCCTTTGCCGAAAGTATTTTTTCCTTACTCATCTTATTCACCTTTTCTTTCTTTAAATATAAGGAAGCTGTTTCTTTAATTCGGATTTCATTTCCCGTAAAAAAGTCTTCCATGTCAATTAGTTGAGTTTAATATACTACAAACCAAAGAGGAAGTCTTAACCTGTATCTTCTCTGTTTCTTAATTATTTCTTAAATGTTGAATTAATATTTTGTCATTATCCAATAATGATTTGACATTTCGGCCTCACGTTTTTATAATTTATAGAAACACTTTTTATTTTCACATAATATTTGAATGCACATATTGACCTAACGCTTAAGATATATTTTAATATATCGGATAAGGAAAAGTTATGAAACCAAGAAAACTACGTCATTCAACCAGATATATGATCATAATATGTATTTTTTTACTTGCCATGAACTTTATTCTCGGATTCATTTTGATCCAGCAGGCAAAAAAATCCATGATTACTCTTATCAATAATCACATGTTGGATGTCTCAAATACGGCCGCCGCTTCTCTTAACGGAGATTTGCTCGGCACGATAACAACGGATGTAACCGACTCCGAGGCTTACAACGAAATCGTTACATCGCTTAGGCTGTTTCAGCAAAATATTGACCTTGCCTATATCTATACCGTCAGAGAAATGGGGGATAAATATTATGGCTTTATAGTCGATCCCGATCCCATAGACCCGGGAGCTTACGGCGAACCGGTACAATATACGGAGGCACTGGAAAAGGCAGGACACGGAACGGCAGCTGTCGACAAGGAAGCCTTTCATGACCGCTGGGGTACATTTTACAGTGCATACAGCCCGGTATTTGACTCAAACGGCAATGTAGTAGGCATAGTAGGTGTTGACTTTAACGCCGGGTGGTATGAAAAACAGATTCATACCTATACCGCTTCCATCATAATCACCAGTATCCTTTCACTTCTGATAGGTGCCGTAATAGTCGTTCTTATTACCACTCAGATAAGAAAGCGTCTTAACTCGGTATATGATGAGCTTTCGGCTCTTGCAACCGATGTAGAATCTTTAAATAAAGAAATGACCTCAAATACCGGATATAATCAGACCACGGACAGTCTGAAAAAGGAAGATGCCGATACATTGATTTCCGATCCGGATTCAAGAAAAAGCTTATATCTTTCCAATGATGCCATAGATTCTCTGGGCAGCAAGATAAAGCATATGCATAAGGAAATGACAAATTATATTTCATATGTACATAAGCAGGCATTTACCGACCCGATGACCGGCGTTGGAAATAAAACAGCTTATCTTGACCTGGTTAAAAATCTCAACAGAAAAATTGAAAAAGGCACTGCTGCCTTTACGGTAATTGTATTTGACGTCAACGGTCTTAAAACGGTAAATGATAATTGCGGTCATGAGTACGGTGACATGATAATCTCCGATACTGCTCTTGTAATAAAAAGAATATATACCGCTGAATGTGTATTTAGAATCGGCGGTGACGAATTTATAGCAGTTTTGGATAAGGAATATACCGATGATTATATAGCGGAAACCTTCGTGACGCTTGATAAAGAGCTCGAAGCCTTCAACAAAAACGAGAAGCAATATGAAATGAATTTATCCTTCTCCAAGGGTGCTGCCATATTCCGAAAAGAAACCGATACGGATTATAAAACCGTTTTCAAGCGTGCCGACGAAGCTATGTATGCAAATAAAGGAATGTACTACCGGACTTTCGGTGACAGAAGAAAAAGAAAAGACTGAGCTACTCAGTCTTTTCTTCTTTTATGCTACGTGATTTCATATGATTTCCGACAATTTCGGATACATCGGATATGGTTGTAAAAGTACTTCCCTCGACCGATCCGATTATAAGCTTTAAGTCATGTATCTCAGCTCTTGTTACGACACAATAAAGAATATCCTTCGTGTCCTTACTGACAAGACCTTCTCCCTTAAGAAAGGTTACTGTTCGCCCCAGTCCGTCATATATTTTTCGAGCCAGTTCTTTTCCGTCGGAGGTTATTATCATAACCGACTTGGTATTGTCCCAGCCCATTTCAACTATGTCGATAACCTTTGAAGTTATGAAATACATAAGCAGCGAATACATACCCCTGTCAAGTCCGAATACCGCACCGGCTATCGAATAAATAATTACATTAAATAATAAAATCAGTGTTCCGACCGAAATAGAAAACTTCTTACTCAGAACAAGCGCAACTATTTCCGTTCCGTCGAGTATACCGCCGCCTCGAAGAACAAGGCCTACACCTATTCCTAAAAATACTCCACCAAAAGTAACTGCAAGTATGGTATCCTCCGTAACATTTTGGAGAGGCTCAAACACAGCAGTCATGAGTGAAAAAATAATTAGCGCTATAACGCATTTTACTATGAACTGCTTACCTATTTTCCTGATACCGTATATTATAAACGGCAGATTGAGTAAAATAACCAATATACCGAGCTTGACCGGCACTCCTGCTTTATTATTTAAAATGTGCGTGATAATCATGCTTATACCTGTCACGCCACCGTCAAATATATTATTCGGTGCCAAAAATTCTTCCAGGGCAAATGCCGCTATAACTGCACCGAAAACTATCATTAATAAGGATAAAATCGAGTCTTTTTTCTTTAACATTTCAAAAATCTCCCATTTTATTTTTTATGAACATTTCTGATTGTCTTTTTCTTCTTCGATATATTTGATGTTTTCTTCTTGTCCTGCATACGCAGGTTGCTGTTTTTCTTTTGAGAATTTGCAGACTTTCCGATATCATTTTTCTTCTGTTTATCGAAAGGGCGCCCCGTATTTCCCATCTTACGCGGTGGAATCAGACATTTTCTGTCAAATCCGATAAGATCACCCCTGCCTGCTTTTAACAATGCTTCCTTTACAAGATCATAATTATCGGGGTTGCGGTATTGTATAAGCGCTCGCTGCATGGCTTTTTCATGAGGATTTTTCGGTACATAGACCTTTTTCATATCCCGTGGATCAACACCTGTGTAATACATAACGGTCGATATGGTAGACGGAGTCGGATAAAAGTCCTGAACCTGCTCCGGCATATATCCTATATCTCTTACGTGCTCGGCTAGTGTAACCGCAGCCTTAAGATCCGATCCCGGATGAGAAGACATAAGATAGGGTACAAGAAATTGCTTTTTACCAAGCTTCTCATTAATTTTCTTATATTTTTCCGCAAAGGATTTGTAAACGGAATTTTGAGGTTTGCCCATCTTTGATAAAACTGTATCCGCCACATGCTCAGGTGCAACCTTAAGCTGTCCGCTTATATGGTACTGACACAATTCTTTAAAAAATGTATCGTCCTTATCATACATTATATAATCAAATCGTATGCCCGAACGCACAAATACCTTCTTAACCTTGGGAAGCGCACGAAGCTTCCTTAAAAGAGCAAGATAATCGCTATGGTCGACTATCAGATTATCGCACGGCTTCGGGAAGAGACATTGTCTGTTTGGACAGGCTCCGTATTTTTCCTGTTTCTTACAGGCCTTATGATAAAAGTTTGCCGTCGGTCCACCGACATCATGTATATATCCCTTAAAATCCTTTTCTTCAGTTATGAGCTTTGCCTCTTCAATCAAAGACTCATGGCTTCTTGTCTGCATAATCCTGCCCTGATGAAATGTAAGCGCACAAAAGCTGCAGCCGCCATAACAACCGCGGTTGCTGATAAGGCTGAACCTGACTTCTTCTATCGCAGGCACACCACCCAAAGATTCGTAAGACGGATGATATTTTCTGACATAAGGCAGGGCATACACATCATCCATCTCCTGCGTGGTAAGCGGAAGAGCAGGCGGATTTTGTACTATGAACTGCTTATTGGCATATGGTTCAACAAGACATTTTCCCGAAAATGCATCCGTATTGCAATATTGCGTATAAAAGCTCTTTGCATAAAGAAGCTTATCCTCTTTCATATCCTCATATGAAGGAAGTTCTATATAGTCAACAAGGTTACTTAAATCACTTGTTTTATAGGCTGTTCCCCTGACAAATGTTATGTCGGATACATCTATACCCGAGGCAAGTGCATCCGCCAGCTCAACCACTGCGTGCTCCCCCATACCGTACATAAGGATATCTGCACCCGAATCCATAAGCACGGAACGCTTGAGCTTGTCCGACCAGTAATCATAATGCGCAAGCCTCCTGAGGCTCGCCTCTATACCACCGATTAGTATCGGGGTCTTTTTATATGTATGACGGATAAGATTGGAATATACTATGGTTGCATAATCCGGACGCTTACCCATAACTCCCCCGGGTGTATAGCTGTCCTTCTCCCGTCGTTTCTTAGAGACAGTATAATGATTAACCATGGAATCCATATTTCCCGCCGACACAAGAAATGCAAGACGAGGCTCACCAAAAACCGCTATGCTCTCATCGTTTTTCCAGTCAGGCTGTGCAATAACTCCTACGGTATATCCGTGTGCCTGAAGAATTCTTGTTATAATTGCAACAGCAAAAGAAGGGTGATCCACGTATGCATCACCCGAAATATATACAAAGTCCACCCGGTCCAAACCCTGAGACTTCATTTCTTCTTTAGTTGTAGGTAAAAATCCCGTCATCTTAACACCCGATAGATTATTCACTGTCCGTTGAGTTATCCGGATTGCCGTCTTCTCCGTCAACCACAAGTGCCGCAGAACCGTAAGCCTTGAACGGCTTTCCGTTTTCATCAAACTCGGTCGTATATCTTACATGAAAAGGAATGCGTCCCGCAGTAAGAGGAATAATTCCCTCGATAGTGCCGACACCCTCTTCAAGCTGTCTCATCCAATCTCTGTACATATCCGCATAATCCGCAGGGAATATACCTGATTCTATGGCCGGCTCCGGATAATTTCTAACAACCGGAGGAAGATTTAGATCTCTCATACATCTAAAGCACGGCTTCATTACCCTGGTTGCAAGATCTACTTCCCAGGCATAAGCATTTATCTGCTCACTTGCAAATCTGAATCTTCTTTCGCTGTTGTAAAGCTCCTCATAGAGCTTCTTTTCATTGGTAATATTTTGTACCATCGCATAGAAGATATATTGGTCTTCCGCATTTCCTATCATACGCACAAAGCTTCTGACACATATTTCATCTTCGCCGCAGCAATCGCTGTAAAGATGCCTCCATGTCTCACAAGTCTCTTCATCCCTTGAAGCGATTGCCTTTTCCAGAGTTTTAACAAAAATCTCTTTATTCTTTTCATCAAAGCAAGCCCAGGTATCCGACCTTAAAATCTCCAATTCGGTCTGATTCATACCGACTTCCTTGATATATTTTTCATTTACTCTTAAAATCTCGGCATGTCCGTCTTTATGGTATACAAATATAGCCGCACCGCCTACATAATTATTGAAAATAAGTGTTTCAAGCGACTCCGGATTCCAGAATTTTCCCGCATCCATAGTGCTTATAAGGTCCATTGCCGGACCAACCGGCTCATGTCCCATCGAATCAAGCTTATCTAAAAACTCTTCCTCCGTAATAGGCTTCGAATAAAGATATCCCTGAATATATTTACAGCCTATACTCTTCATGTAGTCCGCCTGTTCAATAGTCTCGACACCTTCGGCAATAACCGGAGTATTGAGCCATTTTGACATCTGAACGACCGAGCTTATGATGGTTCCGCCTCTGCCTCCGATATCACCGCTCAAAAAGCGCATATCAAGTTTAATAATATCAACAGGAAGATCCTTAAGCACATTTAAAGAAGAATAACCGCTTCCGAAATCGTCCATTTCCACTATGTATCCAAGCTCATGCAGCTTATCAAGCACATTGGATATAAGCTCTATGCCTCCGACCGCAGAAGATTCGGTAATCTCCACACGGAGAAATTTAACAGGTATACGATATTTCTTTCTTATGTTCTCTATCTCATCAACATAATTGGTATTATAAATATCAACACGCGACATATTAAACGAAATCGGTACGATATTTTTCTTTTCATCCAAACGCTTCCTTAACATGGCACATATCTGTTCAAAGACAAAAATATCAGCCCTGTAAATAAGATTGTTATTTTCAAGAACAGGAATAAACTCTGACGGATATTGCATGCCATATTCAGGATTTCTCCATCTCATAAGAGCCTCTGCACCAACCATTCTTCCGGTCACATGGTTAATCTTTGGCTGATACATAACAAATATATGCTTTTCCGTAAGTGCTTCATCAAAGCTGCTTATAAGCTCCTGCTCGTTCATTCTTCTATCCATGAAGTTTTACAACTCCTTTCAAAAGTCGCTTTATCTCCGAGAAAACATTATCATAATTAGTCTGCAATAAACTATTTTAATCTTATCATAAAAAAACAAATTGTTCCATATTTTTTTGCCACCATCAAGTTCTTCTAACAGTATCTTATGCTCTACTGGAGTTAAAATTATAAAAATTCCCATACATAATATTCCTTATGAGAAGGGTTCTTCTCCTTCTTGATTTTATCCTCCTTAATGAGTTGTTCCTTCTCTTCTCTTATTCCTTTTATAAGTTCACTCGCAGGCTCATCATTAGGGTCTTGTGGAACAAGTTTTCCCTGAACAGCCATCTGCAAGATGGAATTTTTTAACTGTTCTGCTGTCATAAAGCATTCAATCCTTTTCTATTCGATTACTTCCCAGTAACCGTTTTTATTTGCCCCATGTCGTAATATTTTTCCTTCTTCCTTCAATTTAGAAAGAATCCTCTGAGCCTGACGCTGTGTAATTCCTAAGGAATTTGCAAGCATACTAGCTGACAGAGTATTATCCTGTTTCAAAAGAGATAACACTTTATCTTCATTTGTTACGACATTTCTTGCGACATTTATTACGACATCTTGTTCATTCTGCGTCTTACTGATTTCCTGTAAAGCATCACGAATCATACCGAGCATAAACTCTACGAATTCCGTTGAATCCCCTTTATTATCAGCTTTTTGGAGTACATCGTAATATGCCTGCTGATTTTCATACACTAAGGTCTCTACCGGAAGCCACGCAAAAATATCTTTCCACTTCTGTAAGATTAGTGACTGCCACAATCTCCCCGTTCTTCCATTACCATCTTGGAATGGGTGAATATATTCAAATTCATAATGAAAGATGCAGGATTTTACTAATGGATGCAGCTTTGATTCTTTTAACCACGCAAATAACTGCGTTATCAAATCTGGCACATACTTTGCCGGTGTACCTGCATGAATTAATTCTGTACCAGCATATACACCTACATTTCCGCTACGGAATGTGCCAGCTTCTTTTACAAGGCCATCCATCAAAATCTTATGTGCTAATAAAAGATTTTTAACATTATATGGATCCAACGCAGATATTCTTTCATATGCATCATATGCATTTTTAACCTCATGAATATCCTGTGGCGGTCCTAATATTCTTTTACCATTAATTACATCCGTCACCTGCTCAAGAGTCAGTGTATTCTGCTCAATGGCAAGAGAAGAATGAATCGTACGAATCCTGCTTTCACGTCGCAAAATTGGGTTAGGATTCATTGCCTCGTAGGTAGAAATTGAGCCAACAAGCTCACCTATCTCAACTATTAAATTTGTAATTTCCCCTGTCATCGTAAATGGGGGTTCATATTGCTCACTCATTTAGCACCTCCACTACTTTGTATCAGTATTCAAATATTTTTGATTCATTACTATCTTATCCTTAAGCGAATACTTCTCTATCCTACCTTCGTCTTCTTGATAAATATATATAACTTCACATGAAAACACGCGACTTTCCTTACATTTAGGACAATACGCATTAATCTTTACATGTCCTCCCACCAAATCTGCCAACTCATATATATTATTCTCTGTAATTTCGATTAAATCATACAAACCTTTTTCCAATAAGAATTGACCAAAGACATTATCTTGACTTTTAATCTCTCTTTCAGCTTGATCAAACACATTGTAATGCGTCATTTACCTATTTCCTCTTTTCACTGTTTTTTCTATCATTTGGGTTATTTTATTGCTGTACTATATTATGGACTCTTTAATGAATAGGCGGATGAGAAACCCTTGCACCAACTGTTTTCGTATTCTTTTCTTTTATTTCCTTATTTATTTCAGCAGCAACAGAATCAAACAGCATTTCTAAATAACTGTCCGGATTCTGATATGTATCCTTCCTCTTCTCAAAATCATCCAGTTGTTTTATTAATCGTCTAATTGGATTACTATGCTCAACAACCCTCAAATAAACCCCTACTTTTTTATCATATCTACCCTCGTAAACAGGCATGCTATCATAAATATAGTTTTCATAATATGTAATAACCCCTTTGGACCACAAAAGATAAATAGAATTTACAATTTTTTTTCCATCATCTGATTCCGATGTAATAAACGCATTATTCTCATCGCCATAATACAATCGCTCAATACTTACTTTTAAAGCTTTTGCGATTTTCGCCGTCGTAACTAAGTTTGGTGTCTTCTTACCATTCTCATATTGACTGAGAATCGTATTGGAAAAACCACATAAATCAGCAACTGCCTGTTGTGATAATCCCTGAGATAATCGTACACTCTTTATATTTTCACCAATATGCTCTTCATAATTCATGTTGATTCTCCTTCCTATATCAATAAGTATATCATATTTTACCGATAGGTCAATATATTTTTCCTTCGTATAATATGCATAAACCCTTTGTGAAAGCTATATTTATCCATCCCATAATTCTATTAAGTAAAAATACCTTGCCTAAAGAGAGAAATTTTTTACACCATAAAAATTTGCGAAAATTATGGTGTAAAACAAAATCTTTGCAAAAAGGAGGTAAAAACTATGGCAAAGAAAAAATATAACATCATCGATGATGGTTTTCATCCTGAGCTTGTCGAAAAATCATTATTCGATGGAATCCTTGAAATTCCATCTATCAAAGCTCCACGTGAAATCGTTATTCCTAAAAGCCTTACACCTTTCAGCAAGCGTAGCTATGTAAACACATTTGACACAGCCATATGTGAATACGAACACGATTATCACTTTGCTGAATTAGTGTATGACCCAGAGTCTATATATGAGGAATTATCCAAATTTAGTGCTTTTATCACACCGGACAGCTCTTTGTATTTAGATATGCCGCTCTGTTTGCAAATCGTAAATGTGTACTTTAACAGAGCGGTTGGATCATATTATCAATCAAAAGGGATGTATGTTATCCCTAATATACGCTGGGGAGACGAAAGAACCTACACCACCTGTGAGCTTCCAGAAAAGGTTGCCTTTTTAGGTGTTCCAAAACAAAGCATTGTATCCATTGGTACATATGGCTGTATCAAATCAGCACAAGATAAATACTATTTTAAAGCAGGCTTAGAAGCAATGCTCCAAGAGTTAGATCCACGAGTAGTTCTCGTATATGGAAGAATGCCGGATTCCATTTTTAAAGAATACAAAAGCTATGTAGAATTCGTGCAATACGACGATTGGACAACACAAAAAAGAAAAGGAGGATATTAAAATATGGGAACTACAAAAAGTGGCCGATACATAAATACAAAAGGCACCGGTCGATCCGCTAGTGATTATGCCGTCATACACTCCACCGAGGGCACATATATCCAAACTTCCGGTAAAGACTCTCATTTGCGTTTAAAAAGTGGCGGTCATGGACAATCGAATTTAAACGAAATGAATAAATATGGTATAATATATAACATAGTAAAAAATTATCCAAACGGTGTACGAGTTGGAAATGTACCAGACCATTATCAAAAAGCAAAACGAGCCGGAATTAATCAAGCTTGGTTTCCAGCGAACTGGACAACTAAAGATATACGTCACGCAGGAGAACACGTTGCTGGGTTAAAGAAGAATCGTCACGTTTCGAACGGCAAAATAATATGGGGAGTCTACAAGGGTGTGCGTGTCGGTGTCATGCGAACTCATGGTAAGATATCGACAATATTTCCTGACTCGAATCAAAGTAGCGTATTAAGGAGGAAAAAGTAAATGGATATTGCAAGATTAAAAGAAACCATCCAAAGAAAAAAATCTTTGGATATAAATGATGACTTTTCTATCGAAGAATGTTGGAATACAGAAACAGAAATTCTATCTAACAACATTAATGACACAATTAACTTCATTCAAACCTGCTCTGAAGATGAGTTTTACGAACTTGCAGAAGTCTTTCCTGAGGTTATTGATAAAACACAGAGTCATGATCTCTATATTGCTATGCGGAAAAGAAATGACTCACTTGACAACCAAGAATACAAAGCGAGCAATATGACAGATTTGAAGTATGCCAAAGAAGCACTATCACACTAACTCAATAACAGAAGACGAATATAATCTTTAGTCGAATGGGTTGATTGTAAAAAAAAACACCTTGGGTGCTACCAACGCCCAAGGTGTTTTTCTGAGGATACGAATACCCTCCAAACAAGTAATATGATTTTATATCAAATCATGTTTAATGTCAAACATTATTTTCTTTGCTAATCCGTTTTCACCCTAATTTCCCTGCACACACTTAGTACATCTTTATGCACAAGCTTCCTTGGTTCAAAATGAATAGCCTTATAAATAAAATGCATAATAAGTCCGGCGCCAAATGTACTTATAAGGGTTCCGATTCCGACAGGACCACCGAGAAGCCAGCCTGCGAGCAAAACCACAGCCCAAAGTATTATCTCAACTATGCCGATTGGCAGCTTTTTCATGCGTTTTCCAAGTCCGACCAAAAGCGCATCTCGCGGTCCGCAGCCCTGTTCGGCACTCATATAAATCCACATGCCGATTGCGAAAAATACAAAGCCGACAAGCATATAAACTATGCCAAGCCATACATTTTTATTTTCCGGAAACGGATTTAAATCATTGCAAAGCTGTACCAGATTTCCGGTTAATAAAGCATCTATAATCGTTCCGAAACCAATTTTCTCCTTAAGTAAGATATCTATAAAGAGAATTACTATAGCCATAAACATCATCGAAAGCCCGTAATTAAGCGGGGTATGCTTTGATATACCCACTCCTAAGCAATCCCACGGTGCAAGCCCGATATTTGCATATATCGTAAGATGTACACCTACGGAAAATACCGCAAGTCCGAAAACGATTTGAATAAAATCTTTCAAAAGGCCCGCAATAATTGCTGATTTAATTGTCAGTTTTGTTTTTGATTTTGCAATCTGATCAACGTCCATAATATGTTCCTTCAGCCCATAAAACTACCCGTATTTTATCATAAAAACACGGGCAGTTCTATATGTTTTACAAAAATGATTTAATTATGCTTTATGTCTTTTCTTATAGTCCTCTTTTACCGCTCCGAGAAGTGCTTCATCCGCAAAATCTTCCGCCATCATAGCCGAGCTTTCACATGCTCGTGCTCTTGAAAGAAGGTTTGTCATAACCTCAAAATTAAGCTTTGTGCCTGCGCTGTCACATTCATATCTTACCGCACGATTCTTGGAAACACCAAACTGATTTGCAACCGAAACAGCATCAATATTGGCTCCAAGGAAGAGCTCGCATCCGGTGGATCGTTCGTGAAGCAGGAATCCGGCACATACAGCGTCGATATCGCAGCAAACGCTAACGTCAAGTATGACCTGATTGGTAAGTTGGTGGATGAAACAGGACTTACGCGCAAGGCGATCATCGCAATTCTGCAGGGCATACAGGAAACTGTGTTCAATCAGTTCCGTGATAACCCGGAGGAATTCATTGTGAAGGCG
>JAFSZR010000097.1 GCA_017459135.1 Lachnospiraceae bacterium
CATATATAAAACCGGATGAACAGAAGCCTTCGGAAAAGTCTGTATCCGACAAGGTTATATCCGAAAAGGTAAAAAGTTATGCTTCATCATATAAGATTTTGAATTCCTTAAAAGAGGCCGATCCGGATGAGCCTATTTACAACCTTTTAAACGATAAAGGGGTTGCATATAATTCTTCGGAAAACGCTTCGGGAGCATTAAATGAAAACCGTGCAAAAGAAGACGAAAAGCGCGAGAAAGCATTTGAAACTTATGACAGCAGTAAGATGCCTAAGAAGCCGGAACAGATGGCTTTCGAAAATGACGATTTCATAAGTAAGCAGGCAAGATCAAAGCACAGACTCATCGGTCAGGTTTTCGGAACTTACTGGCTGATGGAATATGAGAACAAGCTTTATATTATGGATCAGCATGCGGCTCATGAAAAAGTAAATTATGAAAGACTTATAAATAACCTTAATACCAAGCAGATTCTTTCACAGCAGCTTATGCCGCCTATGGTTATAACCGTTACCTATGCCGAAAGACAGGCAATTCTTGATAATTATGATTTGTTTATGAAAGTCGGTTATGATATAGTTGAATTCGGAGGAAATGAATTTAAGATAAATGCGGTTCCTTCCAATCTTTTCGGTCTTCACGGCAGAGAAATGTTTATGGAATTTGTCGGGTCTTTAATAAATAACGCAGGATATATGTCAAATGATGTATTTGTCGGAAAACTTGCTACCATGGCATGTAAGGCCGCCATTAAAGGTAATACAAAAATCAGTTTTCAGGAGGCGGATGCGCTTATTGATGAACTGTTAACTTTGGAAAATCCTTATACATGTCCTCACGGCAGACCGACCATTATATCCATGACTCAGACCGAACTTGATAAAAAGTTCAAGAGAATTGTATAAAAGTCATTAAAACGATATATATTTATACAGTTATTATATATAATTCGATTATAAGTTACAAATAGTAAAAATGTTGCTTTTTGATTGTGTTTGTTCGAAAATAACGGAGGTATTCTATGAAAAGATTTATCGGTTACGAAAAGGGTGTTAATTTTGGCGGTTGGTTTTCTCAATGTGATTATTCAAAAGACAGATTTGATAATTTCATTACCGAAAAGGATTTTGCTAAGGCTGCATCATGGGGGATTGATCATGTAAGAATTCCCATTGATTATAATCTTGTAGAAGATGATAACGGAAATTATCTTGATACAGGTATAGCTTATTTGCAAAATGCAATTGATTTATGCGGAAAGTATAATCTTAATATGATTTTGGATGTACATAAAACAGCAGGATTTTCGTTTGATGACGGTGAAAACGAGGCCGGATTTTTTGAAAGCGAAGAGCTTCAGGAACGTTTTTTCAAGTTATGGGAAATGCTTACCGAGAATTTCGGTAAATATCATGAAAGAGTTGCATTTGAATTATTAAACGAAGTTACCGATAAAGTATTTTGTGCAAAATGGAATGAAATAGCAGAAAAATGTATAAAGAGAATCAGAGCAATTTGTCCTGACGTTTATATTCTTGTAGGCGGATATTGGAATAACAGTGTAGAGGCAGTTAAAGATCTTGCAATGCCTTATGATGATAAGATTGTTTATAACTTCCATTGCTACGAACCTTTGATATTTACACATCAGGGTGCTTATTGGATTAAGAAAATGCCTTCGGATTTAAGAATGACTTATCCGGATACAGTTGAGAATTATAAGAAGGCTCATGAGATAATTGCCGAAAGTACACTTTCAATTTATGATTTTGTAAAAACCACTCAGGCAAACATAGAAATATTTGAAGAGATTTTTGCGGAAGCCGTTAAAATTGCTGAAGAAAGAAATGTTGCCCTTTATTGTGGAGAGTACGGAGTAATCAATCTTGCCGATACAGACAGTACTTTAAGATGGTACAAAGATATTAATTCGGTATTTGTTAAACATGGAATCGGAAGATGCGCATGGAGCTTTAAAGAAATGGACTTCGGTCTTGATGACGATCATATGAAACCTGTTATTGACGAACTTGTAAAGTATCTGTAAATATGATAATATTTAGGGGTTGTAGCTTTGAGAGTTACAACCTCTGTTTTTTGTTTATGGGACTGTAATCCCTACGATCATGTATCTTTAAAACAATGAGGATTAAGTATGAATAAATTGATTGTATTAACCGGACCTACGGCGGTAGGAAAAACCGATTTATCCATAAAACTTGCTAAAGCGGTAAACGGAGAAATAATATCCGCCGATTCGATTCAGGTTTATAAAGATATGAATATAGGATCCGCCAAGATTACCGAAGATGAAATGCAGGGAGTACGACATCATTTAATTGATGTGCTTTCACCTGAAGAAGATTTCAATGTGGTTACATTTAAAAATATGGCAGATAAAGCTATTAAGGAAATATACGAAAGAGGACACATTCCAATCATTACGGGCGGTACGGGATTTTATATTCAGGCTGTTCTTAACGATATTGATTTTAAAGAAAATGAAGATGACGGATACAGAGCATATCTTGAAAATCTTGTCAAGGAAAAAGGTGAATTATATTTACACGATATGTTGAAAGAGGTTGATGAAAAATCAGCCGAAGCAATTCATTTCAACAATGTAAAAAAAGTTATAAGAGCCTTGGAATATCATCATCAGACAGGTGAAAAGATATCCGAGCACAACGAAACGGAGCGTGCCAAGAAATCGCCTTACAATTTTGCTTATTTTGTACTTGATTGTGAAAGAGAGAAGCTTTATAAACGAATTGAAAAAAGAGTGGATATAATGATTGAACAGGGACTTGTGGATGAGGTTAAAGGACTTCTTAACAAGTATGATTTATCACCTGATTCGGTTTCGGTACAGGGTTTGGGATACAAAGAAGTATTTGCTTATTTAAGAGGCGAGATAAGCCTTGATGAGGCAATTTATATTATCAAGCGTGATACAAGACATTTTGCTAAAAGACAGCTCACATGGTTCAGGCGCGAAAAAGAAGTTATAAGAATCGATAAAGATATATATGATACCGATGAAAAATGTCTTGATTATATACTTGGCATATTAAAAGAAAAAGGTATAATTCAAAGTGATTAACAATAATTTAGTTATGTCAACAAATGGTGGATAATCACCTTAACCAATTATAAACGGAGAATCAAAAAATGAATACCAATTTAGAAAAAGATAATTTAAAAGAATATTATACGGCTCTCGGAATTGATGATAAAGTATATGATTTCTGTCTGGAAATCGAAAACAGTCTTAAAGACAGATTTGAAAAAATTGATAAAACTGCCGAGCAAAATCAAATAAAGGTTATTAAAGCCATGCAGGATGCAAAATTTGCCGAGGCACATTTAAACGGTTCAACAGGTTACGGATATAATGACATCGGAAGAGATGCTTTGGAAGAAGTTTATGCCAATATATTTAAAACCGAAGATGCACTTGTTAGACAACAGATAACCTGCGGAACACATGCATTAACCATCGCATTATCCGGAAATTTAAGACCCGGTGATGAAATCTTATCACCTTGCGGTAAGGTTTACGATACACTCGAAGGTGTTATAGGTGTAAGAGAATCTAAGGGCTCCCTTGCCGAATTCGGTATTACTTACAAACAAGTCAATTTGTTATCCGACGGAAGCTTTGATTTTGAAGGAATAAA
>JAFSZR010000098.1 GCA_017459135.1 Lachnospiraceae bacterium
GTAGCTATACCCATAGGACATGTATCAAGGTTGCAAACTCTCATCATTACACATCCGAGAGTAACAAGAGGTGCTGTTGCAAATCCAAATTCTTCTGCACCGAGAAGCGCCGCAATCGCAACATCTCTTCCGCTCATAAGCTTACCGTCGGTTTCTATAACGACCTGATTACGAAGTCCGTTTAAAAGCAAGGTCTGATGAGTTTCCGCAAGACCAAGCTCCCAAGGAAGTCCGGCATTATGAATTGAGCTTAAAGGAGCAGCTCCCGTACCTCCGTCATAACCCGAAACAAGTATTACCTGTGCACCCGCTTTGGCAACGCCGGCCGCTACGGTACCGACTCCTGCTTCCGATACAAGCTTAACGGATATTCTCGCATTTTTGTTTGCATTCTTTAAATCATATATAAGCTGTGCCAAATCTTCGATTGAGTAAATATCATGATGAGGTGGCGGTGATATAAGGCTTACACCCGGAGTTGAATGTCTGGTCTTTGCAATCCAAGGATATACTTTCTTACCCGGAAGGTGACCGCCCTCACCCGGCTTAGCACCCTGTGCCATTTTTATCTGAATCTCTCTTGCACTTACAAGATATTTGCTCGTTACACCGAATCTTCCGCTTGCAACCTGCTTTATGGCAGAGCTTCTGTCATGATTTGTTCCGGCTGATTCAAGTCTTTCATCACTCTCTCCGCCCTCACCGCTGTTTGACTTACCATGAAGATGATTCATGGCTACGGCAAGTGCCTCGTGAGCTTCCTCCGAAATAGAACCGTAGGACATCGCACCTGTTTTAAATCTCTTTACGATTTCGTCCTCAGATTCAACCTCGTCTATCGATATTCCGTTTTCAGGATAATTAAAGTCCATAAGGCTTCTTAAATATCCTGTCTTCTCGCTGTCTACCATTGCGGTATATTGCTTGAATTTATCATAATTTCCTTCTCTTGTAGCAGTCTGAAGCATATGAATGGTCTGAGGATTATATCTGTGTTCCTCGCCCTGACTTCTCATCTTATGTCTTCCTGTTGAAGCAAGAGAAAGGTCACTCTTTAATCCGAGCGGATCAAATGCTTTTGAATGCTGTACATCTATCTTCTTAGCTATATCATCAAGAGTAATACCTTCTACTCTGCTTACCGTTCCGGTAAAGTATTCGTCAATTACCTCTTTTGATATACCGATTGCTTCAAATATCTTACTGCCCTGATATGACTGAATGGTTGAAATACCCATCTTGGAAGCAATCTTTACTATTCCGTGAAGAATAGCATCATCATAATCATTTACTGCAGCATAATAATCCTTATCAAGTCTTCCCTCATCAATTAACTCCTGTATTGATGAATGAGCAAGATACGGATTTACGGCACATGCACCGAAACCGAGAAGTGTTGCAAAATGATGAACCTGACGAGGCTCGCCTGATTCAAGTATAAGTGACATTGCAGTACATTTCTTAGTCTGAACAAGATATTTATGAACTGCCGCAACCGCAAGGAGCGAAGGTATTGCAACGTGGTTTTCATCCACTCCTCTGTCCGAAAGAATAAGTATATTTGCGCCTTCCTTGTATGCCTTGTCAACCTCTACGAAAAGATGATCCATGACTCTCTTCATAGGTGTACTCTTGTAAAATAAAGTTGAGACCTTGGATACTTTAAATCCGTCCTTATGCATCTTTTCGATTTTAAGCAAATCAAGGTCAGTAAGAATAGGATTATGTATCTTAAGTACCTGACAATTTTCAGGCTTTTCTTCAAGAAGATTACCGTTTTTACCTACATATACCGTAGTTGAAGTAACTATTTTTTCTCGCTCGGCATCTATAGGAGGGTTGGTAACCTGCGCAAAAAGCTGCTTGAAATAGTAAAACAGCGGCTGGTATTCCTTTGACAAAGCTGCTATAGGTGTATCGACACCCATTGCTCCGATTGCCTCGGCACCGTTCAATGCCATATTTCTTATTCCTTCCTGATAATCCTCATAAGAATAACCGAATGCCTTTTGAAGTCTTTCTCTTTCTTCATTTGTATATGAAATAACTTTCTCATTAGGAATCTTTATATCATGAAGCTCTAAAAGATTGCTGTCAAGCCACTCTCCGTAAGGCTCTTTTTGTGCATATTTTTCCTTTATATCCTCGTCGGAAAGAATTTCTTTATTAACGGTATCAACAAGAAGCATCTTTCCCGGATGAAGTCTTTCTTTCTTTAAAATATGTTTCTCATCAAGAGGAAGAACACCGACTTCCGATGAAAGAATAAGTCTTCCGTCATCCATTATGTAATATCTTGAAGGTCTTAATCCGTTTCTGTCAAGAATTGCACCCATAACATCTCCGTCAGAGAAAAGTATGGAAGCCGGTCCGTCCCAAGGCTCAAGCATAGTTGCATAGTATTGATAGAAATCTCTTTCTTCTTCTGTTAAAGTATCATTATGTGCCCAAGGTTCAGGTATCATAATCATGGCTGCAAGCGGAAGATCCATACCGCTCATCACAAGGAACTCCAATGTATTATCGAGCATTGCGGAATCCGAACCGCTTTGAGATATAACAGGTAAAACCTTAGTCATATCATCTGCCGAGAAATAATCCGAATGCATGGTTTCTTCTCTTGCGAGCATCTTGTCGGCATTACCCTTTATGGTATTTATCTCACCGTTGTGAACAATAAATCTGTTAGGATGAGCTCTCTCCCAACTTGGATTGGTGTTGGTTGAGAATCTTGAATGAACCATTGCGATAGCCGAATCATAATCCTCATCCTGTAAATCGGTAAAGAAGGTTCTAAGCTGTCCCACGAGGAACATTCCCTTATAAACTATGGTTCTGCATGAAAGTGACGGGACATAGGTATTGTCATTACTCTGTTCAAACTCTCTTCTAATGACATAAAGCTTTCTGTCAAACTCAAGGTCTGTCATTGGAGTATCCGGTCTTTTAATGAATGCCTGATATATGGAAGGCATACATTCTCTTGCTCTGCTTCCCAATACCGAAGGTACTACACTTACCTTTCTCCAGCCTAAGAAAGAAAGCTTATCCTTTGCAACGATAATCTCAAACATCTTTTTAGCCTGGCTTTCCTTAAGCTCGTTTTGAGGAAAGAAGAACATACCTACCGCATACTCTCTTTCGTTACCGAGTTCTATTCCGTTTTCTTTACATATCTTCTTAAAAAATTTATGAGAAATCTGAGTAAGAATACCGACACCGTCACCGGTTTTTCCTTCTGCGTCCTTACCTGCACGGTGTTCAAGATTTTCGACAATACTTAGAGCATCCTTAACTACGTTATGTGACTTAACGCCGTTTATGTTTACGATTGCACCTATACCGCAATTATCATGTTCAAAACTTTGGTTATATAATCCATTTTCTACTAATTGTTGATTCATAATACTTCCTCCTTTTTAAGTGCTGCTTCGATAAGTCCGTAAAACAACGGGTGCGGTGCATCCGGTCTTGACTTAAACTCCGGATGAGCCTGTGTTGCCACAAAGTACGGATGGTCGGGAAGCTCAATCATTTCTACTATTCTTCCGTCAGGTGAAAGCCCCGATAATGTCATTCCGTTTTCGGTAAGCTTATCTCTGTAATCATTGTTAACCTCGTATCTGTGTCTGTGTCTTTCCGATATATCAAGTCTTCCGTATAGCTTCGCTGCCTTTGTCCCTTCTTTAAGGATACAAGGATAAGCTCCGAGTCTAAGTGTTCCTCCTAAATTAACAACTCCGTTTTGCTCCGGCATAAGAGCTATAACAGGGTTTGCCGTATCAGGTTCAAGTTCTATACTTGCGGCATCCTTAATGCCGATTACGTTTCGTACAAATTCGATTATTGCAAGCTGCAGTCCGAGGCAGATGCCAAGGTACGGAACCTTCTTTTCTCTTGCATATTTTATGGCAAGTATCTTTCCTTCGGTTCCTCTTTTTCCAAAGCCTCCCGGAACTATAATTCCGTCCGTATCGTGCAGATATTCTTCCAGATTTTCTATGGTTAGCTTTTCAGCATCTATCCATCTGATATTTACTTCTGCGTGATTTGCTGTCCCGGCATGCTTTAAGCTTTCAACAACGCTTAAATATGCATCATGAAGTGCAACATACTTTCCGACAATTGAAATAGTAACCTTATGTGCCGGATGATTTAGTCTTTCAAGCATATCCTTCCAGTTCTCCAGATCAGGCTCAGGACAAGGAAGCTTTAAGCATTCGCAAACCGCCTGTGCAAGTTTTTCCTTTTCAAGCATAAGCGGAACCTCATATAGTGATGGTGCATCAAGATTTTGCAGTACGTGTTCCTTTTTGACATTACAGAAAAGTGCTATCTTTTCACGCATATTGTCATCTATCGGATAATCCGAACGGCAAACCAGAATATCCGGCCAGATACCCATACTCTGAAGTGCCTTTACACTCGCCTGTGTCGGTTTTGTCTTCATTTCTCCCGAAGCCTTTAGATAAGGAATAAGCGTAACCTGTATCATAATAGCATTATCCCTTCCGACTTCTGCCTGAAACTGTCTTATAGCTTCAAGGAACGGCTGACTTTCAATATCTCCGACCGTACCACCGACCTCAATAATAGAAATTGTCATATCATCGCTGTCATCGGTGTAAATGTGGTCCTTGATTTCATTAGTAATATGAGGTATAACCTGAACGGTTCCTCCGCCGTACTCACCTCGTCTTTCCTTATTTAAAACCGACCAATATATTTTTCCTGTTGTAATGTTGGAATTGTGATTGAGATTTTCATTTATGAATCGTTCGTAATGCCCGAGGTCAAGGTCTGTCTCCGTTCCGTCATCAGTAACGAAAACCTCGCCGTGCTGTATAGGGTTCATGGTTCCCGGATCAACATTAATATAAGGGTCAAACTTCTGCATTGTAACCCTGTAGCCTCTTGCTTTAAGAAGTCTGCCTAAAGAAGCGGCAGTTATTCCCTTACCAAGGCCTGATACTACTCCACCTGTTACAAATACATACTTAACCATCATTGGTCCCTCCCTACGATATATTCTTACGACATGCAGCACCTCGCCTGGCGGCTCGGTGTTTTATCTTACGACATACAGCACCTCGCCTGGCGGCTCGGTGATACGACTTCGTCGTATATCAAAGATTTTATGATCAACCTTTCGCTTGCAAGCAAGCATAGGTTATCATAAAATCTTTGCTGCATGTCTCAGTTTCGCACAAAAAAAGGCACTTCGAGTGTTAAACTCGAAGCGCCTTTGCTTCATCTCTAATATATTAATTGTTTATGCAGAAAATGTCAAGAAAAATTTATAAGATATTCGCCAGTTATGCCATTGTCATTTTTATACGAATATGATATTATGTTTATGGGTGTTATCCTATAACGGTAGGCGGTTGTCCTTCAATCAAGGTAATGTAAACCTTGTTTACATAGAAATCCTGCCATCAGGAAATTTAACTGATTGGAGTGAGGCTTATGGATATTATTGATATAATATCTCTGCTCGGATATTCCATAACTATATTTAGCTTTGGGATACGGGTTGGGATTTATTTATCTGATAATGGACATAAAAATAACCGCCCTACGCCTAAATAGTACGGTTATTTTTATAATCTTATAACTATCAGGGCAACCGTCTATCGGTAACACCTTTTCTAGAATATATCATTAAAGCCTCTTATTGTCAATATTCATTAGCATATCTGATATACCTTTCCGAAAGGTAAATTATGGACCATCTTGAAAATATATTTGCTCATCATATAAATCTTTTTATAAAAAACCCCGCCCGGTCAAAGCAAAGTCAGAAAACCTTAGCTCTAACCAAACGGGGTGTAGGGAGTAAATTATAAATCTATATGTTAATTATCCATATTCAATTTAGTTATCACTCTGTAATGCATCATATCCTGTTTCACCGGTTCTTACCTTTACAACATTTTCAACATCGTATACGAAAATCTTACCATCACCGATATGTCCGGTATAAAGAACCTTTCTTGCAGTATTTATAACATCCATTACAGGTACCTTTGAAACAACCATCTCTACCTGAACCTTTGGTAAGAGAGACATTTCCATCTTAACTCCACGATAGTATTCCGGAGCACCGTTCTGAACGCCGCAACCAAGTACCTGGGTTACCGTCATACCTGATACACCGATTTTGTTCATTGCTTTCTTTAACTTCTCGAAACGTTCCTGTTTAAGGATGATTTCAACCTTTGTAATCTTATGCTCCTTAGGAATATCAGAGGTTTTAACCGCTGCCGGAACAGCCTCGTCCATAGGAACCGAACCTATCATTTCATAATCATCAAGGTCTGAAGTATCTGAGATTCCTGTTGGTGCAAACTCAAATCCGGCATAAGCACTTGCAAGACCATGCTCAGTTAAGTCAAGACCCTTAATCTCCTCTTCCTTACTTGCACGAAGTCCGAGAGTTGCTTTAATAATTGAAAATGTAATGAATATTGTAATTGCAGTCCATGCTGCTGTTGCCACCATACCAAGTGCCTGAATTCCAAGAAGCTTAAATCCGCCGCCGTAGAAAAGACCTACCATCTCATTTCCTGCCGAATCTGCTACTGCATAACCCGGTACAGTGTTTGTTGAGAAAAGACCTACTGCCAAAGTACCCCAGATACCGTTTAACATATGTACGGCTACGGCACCTACAGGATCATCGACTCTTAAAACGTTATCAA
>JAFSZR010000099.1 GCA_017459135.1 Lachnospiraceae bacterium
AGCATTATGAGATATAAGAATCTTTTGGAGAAGTTTAAGCCATCGGTAAGACTTCTTGTAAATGCAGCGGGCTACGGAATGATAGGAAAGTTTAGCGAATTATCCGAGTCGGATAATACCGGAATGATTGATCTTAACTGTACCGCTTTGACAAGAATAACAGATATGACGATTCCTTATATGTCAAAGGGCGGAGCAAATATTATAAATATTGCATCATCGGCGGCATTTTTGCCTCAGCCGTCATTTGCGGTTTATGCTGCATCCAAATCCTATGTTTTAAGCCTTTCAAGAGCACTTAACCAAGAGCTTAAAAGCAGGAGAATTAAGGTAACCGCTGTATGTCCGGGACCTGTTGATACCGAATTTTTCGGCATAGCGGAAACCTATCATGATGTTAAGCTTTATAAGAAGATGATGTTTGCAAAAGCCGATAAGGTGGTTGCTTTGGCATTAAAGGATGCATTTCACGGAAAAACCGTATCCGTTTACGGAATCGGTATAAAGGGCTTTAGAATATTAAGTAAGATTATGCCTCATGAATTGCTGATAAGATTTATAAAATAGCGGAGAATTAAAATGTTTAATAAGTATAAAAAAGGTGAATACGGATACATGGATTCGTACAAAAAAAGTAAGCTTATAATAACGCTTATTTTTGCGGCGATGATTTCATTTATAATCATAACAATGCTTTTTATGTTCGGTACGACGCAGAGGGTTATGGTTATATTTGCCATACTTCTGGTGCTTCCGTTTTCCAAGTTTTTAATCGGTTATCTAATGTGTATGCGATTTAATCCGATTGATAAGAAAAAATATGAAAGGATATCCTCGGAAACAAAGGATTGTCCGGGAAATCTTTTATATGACGTGGTTATTACGCGTACCGAAGGAATGAAGTTTTATCAATCTATGTATATATGCAACAGCCGTATTTATGCTTATGTTGAGGATAAAAAATTTGCGGAAAACAAACGCAGTTATGAAAGCTGGATTAAGGAATGTATATCCGGAACGAAGTTTTCATACAGCATTAAGATATTCGATGATTTTGATGAATATATCAAAAAGGTTAATTCGGTTTCGTCGGCAAATGATAAGGATGTAAAGATTGACAAGCACATAGTCGAAAGAATACTTGTGACATGTGTTTAAGGTTCGCCTTTTTAAGGATATTAGGATATGAGAGAGATAATAATCGGCAAAAATGAATCGGGTCAGAGACTAAATAAGTTTCTTATGAAATATCTTAATGATGCACCGTCATCCTTTGTATATAAGATGCTTAGAAAAAAAAATATTAAACTCAATGACAAGAAGGCTGACGGAAGCGAAACGGTTTTGGAAAATGATGTGGTTAAACTTTTTTTGAGCGATGAAACCATAGATAAATTTAAGAGTGATGTTGTAAAAGATTATACGGGAAGATATGACATAAGCAAGGATATTTTATATAAAGACGAGGATATGATTGCCGTAAATAAGCCTTCCGGAGTCCTTTCCCAAAAGGCTGAAAAGACGGATTATTCGGTAAATGAGGCTGTAATCGATTATGCCCTGTCAAACGGTATTATTTCCAAAGAGGAGCTTGGCACATTTAAACCTTCCGTATGCAACAGGCTCGACAGAAATACCTCGGGTATTATCTGGGCGGGTGTATCACTTAAGGGAAGCAAAGAGCTAACCAATGCATTTAAGGAAAGAACAATCGATAAGTATTATTATACAATCGTTAAAGGCGTATTTGATAAAGAGCTTTTGTGCGACGGTTATATAAGGCGTGATGAAAAGACCAACAAATCTGTGGTTATTTCTGAAAAAGAATTTAAGGAACTTGAGAAAAATCAGGTTAAAAAAGAAAATGGTTCGTTAAGCGATTTTAGCAGAATTAAAACAGCATTTTATCCCTTGTCCGTATCGGGGGATAAAGGATATACACTTCTTAGGATTAAACTTATTACAGGTAAGACGCATCAGATAAGAGCTCATTTGGGTAGTTTGGGTTATCCGGTTGTAGGAGACGTAAAGTACGGTGACAGCGGAGTTAATTCATATATGAAAAAGACATACGGTTTAAAGAATCATTTGCTTCATGCCGGTGAATGTATCTGGAAAGAAAAGAATTTAAGAATTCATGCGGATATGCCGGAAGTATTTATAAAAATATGTGAAGGAGAAGGACTTTTATGGCAACATGGAATTCCAGAGGATTAAGGGGCTCAACCTTAGAAGAGCTAATTAATTATGCAAACGAAACATATCGCGATAAGGGTCTTGGGCTTGTACAAAAGATACCGACTCCGATAACGCCGGTTAAGGTGGATAAGGAAAACGGAAATATAAGCCTTGCATATTTTGAGAAAGATTCGACTGTCGACTATATCGGTGTGGTTCAGGGCATTCCCGTTTGTTTTGATGCCAAGGAATGTGCAACGGATACATTTTCTTTGAGAAATATCCATGAGCATCAGATAAAGTTTATGGAGGACTTTGAAAAACAACAGGGTATAAGCTTTCTTGTTATTATGTTTTCAATGCGAAATGAGTTTTATTATATGAGATTTTCCGAGCTTAAAGGTTATCTTGACAGAGTAAAGGAAGGACATGTGAAGAACTTTAAGTATGAGGAACTTGATAAAGATTATTTTATACCTTCCGAAGCGGGAGTTATAGTTCATTATCTTCGTAAGCTTACGAAGGATTTGGAAGAAAGGCGGAAATAAAAATGTACGATTTTTACAAGACTGCGGCAGCCGTACCTGACCTTAAGGTTGCGGATGTGGTTTACAACAAAAATAAGATTATCGAGAAAATTGATGAGGCGTTTAAAAAGGGTGTAAATCTTGTGGCATTTCCCGAAATGGCACTTACGGGTTATACCTGCGGAGATTTGTTCTTTCAAAAGAGCATGCAGGATAAATGTAAAACTGCGGTTAAGGAGCTTATCGCCGTTTCATCCATTCTTGATATGGTAATTATATTCGGTGCACCTCTTGTAATAAATCATCAGATGTACACTGCCGCTTATGTGCTTTATAAGGGAGGTCTTAAGGGTATAAGCGTTAAGACGTTCCTGCCGAATTATAATGAATTTTATGAGAAAAGATGGTTTTCTTCCGCACTTGATCTTGATATAAAAGAAGTTCTTTTATCAACCGTAGCCGATATCGATGATATTAAAGAAGATTACATGGTTCCTGTAGGAAACGATATAGTATATTCGGTAAACAATGATTTCAAGTTCGGAATTGAAATCTGTGAGGATATGTGGGCACCCGTAACCCCTTCGTCATGGCTTGCCATGGCAGGAGCGGAGCTTATCGTAAACATTTCTGCAAGTAATGACCTTATCGGAAAAAGAGATTATCGTAAGAATCTTATAAAGAGTAAATCATCGGCACTTTTATGTGATTATCTTTATGTATCAGCAGGAAGCGGCGAGTCAAGCACTGATCTTGTATTCTCGGGTAACAGCATAATTGCCGAGTACGGAAAGATTTTAAAGGAAAATGATGAGGTTGCCGATAATAATTATCTTTTGACAGCGGATATAGATCTCGGACGTATACGCGCCGACAGGATTAAATCAAAGACTTATAAGGATACTTACAGGGTTTACGGAAATGATAAGAATATAAGAACCATTGATTTTAAATCGGCAGACAAATTCGGTTCCGATGCCAAGGATTATGCAATTGATGCGCATCCGTTTATTCCTAAAAACGATAAGAAACGTCTGGAAAGATGTAAGTCTATCTTTGCTATGCAGGTAGGCGGTCTTATAAAAAGACTCAGTGTAACCGGAAGCAAGATGGTTGTAGGAGTTTCGGGCGGTATGGATTCAACGCTTACACTTCTTGTATGTGCTCAGGCGTTAAAGAAGCTCGGTAAGCCCATGACGGATCTTACCGGTATTACCATGCCGGCATTCGGTACAACCGACAGAACATACAACAATGCAATTGTGCTTATGGATACTCTCGGAATAACAGTTAATGAGATTCCTGTTAAGGATGCGTGTATGGTGCATTATAATGATATCGGTCACGATCCCGAGATTAAGGATATTACTTACGAAAATGTTCAGGCAAGAGAGCGTACCCAGGTACTCATGGATTATGCAAATAAAATCGGCGGAATCGTTGTCGGAACAGGCGATCTTTCCGAGCTTGCTCTCGGCTGGTGTACCTACAATGGCGATCAGATGAGTATGTATGGAGTAAATGCAAGTATTCCAAAAACTCTTATAAAGTGGCTTATCGACAGTGTTATTAAGGAATCGGTTTTCCCGGAGAGCTCCGAAGTTTTAAAGGATATTATCGATACGCCTATTAGTCCCGAGCTTTTACCGCCTGACGAAAACGGAAATATAGCCCAAAAGACTGAGGAATCGGTCGGTCCTTATGAATTACACGACTTCTTCCTTTACTATATGATGAGATTTTCATACAGTCCGTCAAAGATTTTCTTCCTTGCCAAGAAAGCTTTTGCAGACAAATATGAGCCTGTGGTTATTCTTAAGTGGATGAGGATGTTTTACAAGAGGTTCTTCTCACAGCAGTTCAAGCGAAGCTGCATGCCTGATGGCGTAAAAGTCGGAACCGTGGCTCTTTCGCCGCGCGGAGATTTAAGAATGCCGTCCGATGCAAGCGCAGCTCTATGGCTTTCGGAAATCGACAACATAGATGTAAAGTTTGATGAGTAGTATAGGTCGGTTGACAGGCATGGTATGTAACCTTTCCGCATTACTGATACACGCATAGCACGTTCGCACTCTTTGAAACAAGTAGGAGTACTAAGCTTATATATAGGCATTCTTGCTAGTGCACACCAATATGAACATAGAAAAAAGGGAGTCCTTTTACATAAATGTAAGGACTCCCCTTTTTTCTATATTCTCCTTGCTGCGCAAGGAGAATGGTATATATTCGCTAAGTGCTCACATGTTTCAAAAGGCGTATGCTTAGCATCAGTAATGCGAAAAGGGGTTATATACCGCCTGTCAACCGACACATGCTTCGCATGTAAATCTCATATTTGTCAGTAATTAGGTTATGATTTCGGATAATTGGTTTTTATGTTGCTTGCTCCGGATATATAATCAACTGAAACGTTATAATATTGCGCAAGAATAATAAGACTATAAAATAACGAATCCACATTATCATAATTAATAAGGTGGATTCATTATTTAACTCGGTAAATTCTTTTCTTTGACGGCTAATAAATCATATGATATTATATATTTATTAATGGAATTATATAAGATTATATAAGATTATATAAGATTATATAAAAATATAATAGATTATATATTCTAGATATGATTATATTTTCCTTTTAATTCAAAGTTCATAACGGGAGGTTTTGCTATGGAAAGAAATCCATATACTATAAATTTTGGAAAAATACCTAAACAATATATTAATAGGGATGTTTTAATAAGTGAAATTATTGAATCACTGGAAAGCAAAGATATTGATGAACAGGCTTTTAAAATTACAGGAATAAGAGGAACGGGAAAAACTGTTACGCTAACTGCGATTGAACGCGAGATATCCAAAGAAGATAATTGGATTATAGTAGATATAAAGCCGAATTCGGATATTACAAAGGAGTTGGTTGCAAACTTATATACTCAGGTTCCTTTTATCACAAAATATATTGATGCAAATCTTAATCTTTCTTTGTTTGGAATAGGAATAAATCTGGCAAAAAAAAGTCCTGTTGCAAGTATTGATTTGGTTTTAAAAAAGTTGCTTGAAGAGATAAAGAAAAAGAATATGAGAGTTTTGGTTGTAATAGATGAAGTAAGAAAGACAGACCGGCTTGTTGATTTTATTCAAGAGTTTCAAATATTGATTAGGCAGGAACTTCCTCTTTTTCTCGTTGTAGCCGGACTATATGAGGATATTGAAGCAATAGAAAATGCTGAAGGTCTTACGTTCTTTTTAAGAGCATCAAAATACGAGATGAAGCCTTTGAATATCGAAATAATTAAAGAAAATTATAAAATGATATTAAAGCTTTCTGATGAAAAAGCAAAAGAACTTGCTCGTATGACTATGGGATATGCCTTTGCATATCAGGCGTTTGGAAAATATATGTGGGAATCAAAAGAAAAGGAGATAACTCCTTTTGTCCTTTCACAAGTGGATGGTGCTCTCTGGGAAAAGGTTTATGATAAAATATGGAGTGAATTAAGAGAAAAAGAAAAGTGGTATTTAAGTTTTATTGTTAAAAAAGGACAAATGCCGGTTAGTGAGCTTCTTGAAATTACACAGAAAAAACACAA
>JAFSZR010000100.1 GCA_017459135.1 Lachnospiraceae bacterium
ATATTAGTTTAATATATAGTGATAATATAGTTTTTTATGGAGGAAGAAAACGTGGTTTTCTCATCTATTATATTTTTGACGGCTTTTTTGCCGATAACTTTCATATTGTATTATTTGCCTTTTGGCATAAAATATAAGAACGCGATACTCATATTTATGAGTATCGTGTTTTATGCGTTCGGAGAACCGGTTTACATAATTTTAATGCTTTGTTCGGTTCTTATGAATTATATTTTAGGAAGACTTTTGGGAAGCGAAAAAATAAACAGAAAGCTTTGCCTTATATTTGCGGTTGTGCTGAATATAGGGCTTCTTGGCGTGTTCAAATATGCGGGATTTTTTGTTGAGAGCATAAATTCTTTTTGCAATCTTTCTATTCATGTGCCTAAGATTAAGCTTCCGATAGGTATTTCATTTTATACATTTCAGGCTATGTCTTATGTGATAGATGTTTACAGAGACGGGAAGCAGGTTCAAAAAAGCTTTCCGAAGCTTTTGCTTTATATAGCATTCTTCCCACAGCTTATAGCAGGACCTATAGTCAGATATCATGATATAGATGTCCAACTTAATAAACGTGGCGTTAAAGGAAAAGGCAGCGCTGAACCGGCTATGATTGTAGCCGGGATTGAGAGATTTATAAAGGGGCTTGCAAAGAAGGTTATAATAGCAAATTCCATGGGACAGATAGCAGACACGATTTATGCGCTTGATATAGCGGGATATAATGCTCTTGTAGCCTGGGTCGGAGCGATAGCTTATGTATTTCAGATTTATTATGACTTCAGCGGCTATTCGGATATGGCAATCGGTCTGGCTAAAATGTTTGGCTTTGAATTTAGTGAAAACTTCAATCATCCATATAGCTCGCTGTCAATTAAAGAGTTCTGGAGAAGATGGCATATTTCCCTTTCTTCGTGGTTCAAAGAGTATGTATATATTCCGCTTGGAGGAAACAGAAAGGGAAGAGTGCGAACCAATCTTAATAAGTTAATCGTATTTTTCTTAACCGGTTTCTGGCATGGGGCTAACTGGACTTTTATCGTCTGGGGACTTTTTCACGGAACATTTTTAATAATTGAAGATTTGGTGAGTTCGAAGGGAAAAATACATAAGAATTCTGATAATAAAGATAAGATACATAAGAATTTGGGTAATAAATACAAGAGTATATCGTATGAAGTCAAAAATGTTGAAGCCGGAGTAAATGGTGTTGAAAACAAAAAGCATACAGGTATAGTCGTTAAGATACTGAAAAACATATATGTTTGGCTTGTTGTGACCGTCGGATTTGTATTTTTTAGAGCCGATAATATATCTTACGCATTAAAATTTATTAAGAAGATGTTTACGGGATTTGCATACAGCAGAGCTTCGGTTGTTTTGGTGAGCAGGCTGTTAAATCCGTATAATATATTTATAATTATTCTTGCATTTATACTTTCGTATCCGGTGGTAAAAGCGGCGGATGGTAAGTTTATGAAAAAGAAAAATATAATTAAGCCGATGATTGCTTTTGGAAGCCTTATACTTCTTATGCTTTGCATATTAAACCTTGCTTCCGAGGCATACAATCCGTTTATTTATTTCAGATTTTAAGAGAGAGGACTCGTCATGACGAAGAAAAAAGCTTTTTTTGAAAAACTTTATATAGTGATATTTATCGTGATGCTCGCGTCGCTTTCTTTACTTATGCCGTTTGTCAAATCGGATATGAACAAAGAAAAAAGAGCGGGTGCGAAGTTCCCGAAGTTTATTAAAGAAAACAAAATAAACTTTGGCTTTTGCGATGAGCTTACGGATTATTTTTCGGATAATTTTGCATTCAGACAGGAGCTTTCGACGACAGATGCAGTGATTAAGGCAAAGGTATTTAATACGTCCAATCAGGACAGGGTTGTGCTCGGAAAAGACGGCTGGCTTTTTTACAGCGAGAGCATGCATGATTATCTCGGTGAGGATTTAATGTCCGAAAGAGAGATACACAACGCCGCAAGGGTTATTTATCTTTTGGAAGAGAATTGCGAGAACAAAGGTGTGGATTTTCTATTTACCGTTGCGCCGAATAAGAATTCTCTTTATGGCCGGTATATGCCGGATAATTATATTAAGACAAATGAAAAGACCAACTATGACAGGCTGCGTGAGGAATTAAAAACTAATTCTTCAAGTTTTGTTGACTTGCATACGGCATTTTTGAATGACGAAAGAATTATGTATCATAAATGGGACAGTCATTGGAACAAGGAGGGTGCGACTTTTGCGGTGGATTTGATGTTGGATGAGCTTGGTGTGTCTCATTATGATTATACAAATGAGCCTTATACCGTTCAAGCGGTTCACAGGGGCGATTTGTACAATATAATTTATCCGTCGCTTGATACTATGGACGATAATGTTGTATATGAAAAGGAACATGAGTACTCGTATGTGAATGATGTGAAGAGTACCGAGGATCCGATTATCCTTACGCAAAATCCTGCCAAAGAGGACTCGCTTGTTATGTTCCGTGATTCATACGGAAATGCAACCATACCTTATATTGCGGATGAATTCGGTAGGGGCTTTTTCTCAAAGGGTCAGCCTGTTGATCTTGACCAGATCGGTTATCAAAATGCCGATACGGTTATATTTGAAATTGTCGAAAGAAATATCCCTTGGATAATAGAATATCTTCCATATATGGAAGCACCGGAAAGAGAGCTGCCGGAGAAAGTTACCGAAGCCTCTTCCGATAAGGTTATCATAAATACCGAGGATAAGGGTAACAGACTGCTTGTATACGGAAATGTTGATAAGGATTATACGGACGATGATTCGAATATTTATATTATGATTGTTTCCGATGATGTTAAGCTTATGTTTGAGGCTTGCCCTGCTTCATATGAAAAGGTTGATGAGCATAAGGAAGCCGAGTATGCTTACGGTGCTTATATCAATAAGGAGCAGCTTCCTGAGGATTATGAAATAATGATTATAACCGAATGTGACGGAATTTTTTACGGATTTGTCAGGTCGATGATGTGACACTTCGTATATGTTTTTTTAACTTTTATTATGGTGAAAACAGGCATTTGCTATGATGAAATATAGGCTTTTATTTTGATAAATATAGGTTTTTATAGTAATGAAATATAGGCTTTTATTGTTGAGATAGACATTTAAGTATGTTATAATACTTGTTGCAATTTTTGTTGCGGACGATGTTGAAGAAATATTTAATATGCATAGGAGAGGATTATGAAAAAATTAAAATATGCAGCTTTAATAGCTACAATGTGTGTGGCACTTGCAGGTTGCAATGATAAGAAGTCAAATGACGAAACGACAACCAAAACCGATGCGGTAACTGAAAGCGTTTCGGATAAAGATACGACAGAAGAGAAAAAGACAACTGAGGAAAAGAAGACAACTGAGGAAAAGAAGACAACCGAAGAGAAGAAGACAACAGAAGAGAAAAAGACAACCGAAGAGAAGAAGACAACAGAAGAGAAAAAGACAACCGAAGAGAAGAAGACAACAGAAGAAAAGAAAACGACTGAAGAAAAGAAAACTACGGAGGCAACAACCGAGGCACCTACAGAAGCAGCAACGGAAGCACCTAATTATAAAGCAACTGCACAGGGATACATAGGAAGCAGTGCAGATGCTCTTATAGGAGCTTTAGGTGGAAACCTTGTGGTCGTTAATGCATGTACTGATGAAAGTGCCGGATATGCGCTTATATATTATGATGATTGTACGGTACAATGTGAGCAGGCAACGGTTGACAGTCCATGGATAGTAACCGCTGTATGGTAAAATGGGAGAAAAACATATGATGAAAAGAAAAAATGAAAAAATTATCGCAAGGGCTTTTTTGATAATTATTTTATCGTTTTGTTTATTTTCATTACCTGTAAAGGCTCAGGACATCGGTGAAGATTACGAAGCATTATATGCAGAAGCTTCACAGACTGATGCCGATTATTCGGAAGATGAAATAGAGAAAGAATCAGAAGAAGAATCGGAGGAAGAACTGGAAGAAGATTCAAATGTGGTATTGCAGGGAAGTTTAACAACTGTCGGAATATTGATGATAGAAAACAATAACGAGCATATCCTGGCAGGTGCAGTTGCCGATAAGTCTGTCGGCGATTTGGAGTACAGATGGATTGCATGCAAGAACGGTGAATCGAATTGGTTTGAGATAAGCCCATGGATGCTAAATTGCGAATATCTTAATTGGTATCCGGATAACTCGGGAGCATACACTATCTGTGCCGAGGTAAGAGCAAAAGGTGGCACCGAAAGTATCCAAGCATTTGAAGGTGTGGATTTTCATAAATACATAAAGGGTATATGCCAGATGCCTAATCCAAGCGAAGAAGGCGGTTATCTTATAGGCTTTGAATCTAAAGATAATCCTAATCAGAGTTACAGATACGAAATGCTTATTTTGGATTGTACGCTCTATGCTAAAGGTCTTCCTGCATGGACATATTCTACAGGTCAATGTGGTGTAGCGGACGGAAATGCATTTTGGACCTTGTGGCAGCCTGAGTATGGATATTATTGGACTTTGTTCAGATTGTATGATTCAAACGGAAATATGTTGGATGAGGCTTGCTTCGGTTTTGAAAATGTAATTAAAGAGCCGGAAATAGATCCTGACCTTCCAGCAACAGAACATGGCTGGATAGAATGTAACGGTAAATATTATTTCTATAACAGGTCTACAGGTGTTTTACAATTGGGCGGTGCTGCATGCGGAATAGAGCTTAATGACGACGGCTCAGCTGTTATGACTGCATATGCATATGAAAAGATTCCGATGATGGTAAGGGCAAAGCAAATAGTTGATTCTATATGTAATCCGGGAGACAGCCTTGCAACGAAGCAGGAAAAATGCTATCAATATGTTGCAAAGTATCCGTATCTTTTAAAGGAATATCCGGTGGGCAATTATATTAATAATTGGAATTGTCTGGATGCTCATTATGCAAATAATATATTAAACGGATACGGCGATCAGGATAAGCTCGGTGCTGAGTGTGTGGGTGAAGCGGCGGCTCTTGCATATCTTTATGCGGAACTTGATTTCGGTGATGTCTATCTTTATATAAGTCCTATTCATGGATGGGTATATGCCGGAGGAAGATATTGGGATCCTTTGTTCATAGAATCAAAGGGACGCAGATATTACAATGCCGCAAGCTATGAAGCAGCACCTACATATTCTTATAAGATAAATTAATTTGATAATAAACAATAAGGAGATAAAAAAATGAATGATAAGTATGTAAGTCCTTTGTCGGAAAGATATGCAAGTAAAGAAATGCAATATATCTTTTCACCTGATATGAAATTTAAGACATGGAGAAAACTTTGGATTGCTCTTGCGGAAACCGAGATGGAGCTTGGCCTTAAAGATGAAAACGGCAATCCGAGAATAAGCAAAGAGCAGATTGATGAGTTAAAGGCACATGCCGATGACATTAATTACGATGTTGCCAAGGCTCGTGAAAAAGAAGTTCGTCATGATGTTATGAGCCATGTATTTGCTTACGGACAGCAGTGTCCGAACGCTGCCGGTATTATTCACCTTGGTGCAACAAGCTGTTATGTCGGCGACAATACTGATGTAATTATTATGACAGAAGCTTTAAAGCTTGTCAGAAAGAAGCTTATAAATGTTATAAATGAGCTTGCAAAGTTCGCTGATAAGTATAAGGATTTACCTACACTTGCATTTACACATTTTCAGCCTGCACAGCCTACTACGGTAGGTAAGAGAGCGACTCTCTGGATGCAGGAGCTCTTACTTGATTTAAATGATATTGAATATATGATTGACCAGCAGAAGTTGCTTGGTTCAAAGGGTACAACAGGTACTCAGGCAAGCTTCCTTGAGCTTTTTGACGGTGACCATGAGACCGTTAAGAAGATTGACGGAAAGATAGCTGAGAAGATGGGATTTAAGGCTTGCTATCCTGTATCGGGACAGACTTATTCACGTAAGGTTGATGCCAGAGTTTTAAATGTTCTTTCGGGAATAGCTATGAGTGCTCATAAGTTTTCAAATGATATAAGACTTCTTCAGCACTTAAAGGAAATAGAAGAGCCGTTTGAGAAGAATCAGATAGGTTCATCCGCTATGGCTTATAAGAGAAATCCTATGAGAAGTGAGAGAATCGCGTCTCTTGCAAACTATGTTATGACAGATGCATTAAATCCTGCAATTACTGCAGCAACACAGTGGTTTGAGAGAACACTTGATGATTCCGCAAATAAGAGAATATCGATTCCGGAAGGCTTTCTTGCCATAGACGGTATCCTTGATTTGTATCTTAATGTAGTAGATGGTCTTGTTGTATATGATAAGGTTATTTATCAGCATTTCATGAGAGAGATACCTTTCATGGCAACTGAAAATATAATGATGGATGCAGTTAAGCACGGCGGCAATCGTCAGGAACTTCATGAGAAGATTCGTACATACTCCATGCAGGCTGGTGAGCAGGTTAAGAAGTTTGGTAATGACAACAATCTTGTAGACTTAATTGCTGCGGACGATTCATTCGGAATGAGCAAGGAAGAGATTGTAAAGCTTCTTGAACCTAAGAATTTTGTGGGACGTGCTCCTGAACAGACTGCCGAGTTCTTAGCCGAGGTTGTTAAACCTATTCTTGATGCAAATAAGGATATACTTGGAATAACAGCAGAAATAAATGTATAAACTTCTGTTTATCGCAGTATGGTGTAAGTGGAAATACCTATATATTTCACACATCCAATACTGTTTTGGCAGGAAAGCATATAAAAAGGCTGATACACAGCGTGCCATCAATTTGTTAAATCAATAAGTTCAAATCCTTTTAATTCGCACGAAACCGAAAACTCGCTACGCTCAGACATTCTGGTTTCTGAGCGAATTA
>JAFSZR010000101.1 GCA_017459135.1 Lachnospiraceae bacterium
GCTTGCAGAAAAAAATTAACCTACCGAGAGTGACATCTTTGATAATGTATTTCTCGATAAACTTTGGGAGTGCCCGTTTACTAATTCGGCGCGGCCTTTAGTCGCTCATTTTCTGCTTTAAGCTCTTCTATTTGTTTTTTCATATCTTCTACCTTTTTCTCTGCATAGTCGGCACGCTTTTCCGCGTCGTCTGCACGCTTCTTCTCATCGTCGACTTCTTTCTGGAAACGTCCCCATACTACTGCTTCATTAAACTCTGTATCCAGCATACCCTTCACTTCCTCTCTATGATTCTCCAGGAATCCCTTCAAAGTGAAACCCTCGGGCATGGTCTCTATGGCATGCCCAACTGCTTCGACTATTTCAAAGCCAATGTTTTGATTCTTTCGTATTTGATCAATGAACCATGCGTATTCCTTCAGGGGCTCACACGCTTCCATAAGCTCTCTGTTACGGCCATAATTTACATTGAACATCTTTACCCTTACTTCAATATCTGCATCAGCCCTATGAGCTACATTAAATGAATCGCTAAGTTTTAGAATGACCGTGTCTTCTGTTTCCCTTATCCCGTTATAGAAAACCACAAGTTTAGGTGTCGGAAGCATTATAAGCTTGCTTCCATATTTGTTTAATTCTTTTTCCGTTACGTACCCGCTATATATATGAGATACATAATCAAGCAACCGGAGGGGCATGTTTGGATTCGGTGAGCTTTGATGCTCGTAAACACTGAGTACATCTGATATCAGGAATGATGTATCGTTCCTCATCTCCATATATAGCATATCCTTTAGTGTATTAAACTTGATAAGTGATGAGTCAGTGTAGTGAGATCCGTTGACCGCATTATATAGGCTAAGTGTCCAGTCGCGGTTTTCTTCACTACCGAATATAAAGGTGAAAAGCCTGTCCTTATACTCGCGGTTCACGTGTTCAGTTGTTTCATTTGACATAGTTTGTCCTCCTTAATTATATGATTTTTCGATAATACTTGCAATGGACTTAGCGGCGAAATGAGGTCGCCTGATCTGAATTACTACATATGAGTATATTTGAATTCCATCTGCAGGATTATGATAACATGGTGACTTTGTAACTGCAAGAAAAATATCCACCGGAAGGCCACAGATGTGGTTCCCGGTGGATATTTCGTCTTCCCTTAATTTCGTTTCGCCTTTATTTAGCTTCGGATATATTCACCTCGCAATTCGCGCTCGCGTTTTGTTTATCGGATTTCCATTTCACCCTGACCTGCTGCTTCAGTGTCTTAGGCTTGGAAAGGTCTATGCCGGCTTTATTGGTTACCGTCAGCACTCCGCTTTCGTACTTAACCGTTGCAAGACCCGATGAATCGGCCTTACACTCAACATCCACAAGCTTACCGCCTTCTTCCCTTGTCAGGTCTACGGTGTATATCTTACCTGTTTTCATTAACGGAGTTGCGTAATGAGTGTAATTGTAAGTGACTATCACAGGCGTGCTCACACTCGTTTCAACAGCCGCGCCGCTGACCGTCTTAACATTAAGGTCTGCAGTATAAGCATTGACCTTGATCTTGCCCTTCTGATATTTAAGCTTGCATACAGCGGGAAGTTCCACGCCTGTCGATAACTTAACCTTAAGGTTCAGGTTTGCCTTATTGCTGAACGGAACATAATCATCATTGGTCGCAAGCTCAATGACCTGTCCGAGCCATATAGCATCAAATCCCGATTTTTCACCATCGGACTTAACAACATATACATCCTCGATCGTTCCGGCATAGCCTGTAACCCTGGGTGTTAAATACATGCTTCCGCCGGCGAAACTGTCAATAGACCCTGTGGCCCTAAGCTTAACCGCCTTCTCAGGCTTGGTATCCGAAACCTTGACTGACAGGTTCACGCCCTTCTTTAACCCGTCATATGTCACATAAACCTTATAACTGCCCTTCTTGACCTGACCCTTCTTCCGCTTACTCCAAAGATAAGATACAAAAGCAGCACCGGGGCTGTTGATGCAAGGAGTGGGTACAATCCCTTGATTTTTCCTGTCAAATCATTTTCTTCCTTCATTTTGTTTCTTTATAACTTGTTTTGTTAATATATCGCGCTTTTGACTTATTTAGTCAATACAATAAATTATCGGTTTTGATTGACGATAGCAAAAATATGGGTTATACTTACTTCTGTTGTGATTAATGCCGCAGTGGCGGAACTGGCAGACGCACA
>JAFSZR010000102.1 GCA_017459135.1 Lachnospiraceae bacterium
ACGATAAAAATGAAGAAAAAAAGACTGACAAAGATAACAAGGCTTCCGACAGCGATATTACAGCAAATAATGATAAGGATATTGCAAAAGGAGATGAGGCAGTCGGAGTAACAAGCGATGGTACCATTGTTTCGGATGGGGTAAATCTTCAGGCGGAGCTTTCTTATGACGGAGAGCAGACACTGGCCTGGCCGGTACTCGGAAATGTTATATTACCGTTTAGTATGGAAACGACGGTTTATTTTCAGACACTTGATGCATACAGATGTAACAGAGGCATGCTTATCGAGGGAGAAGAAGGATCGAATGTCCTTGCGGCTTACGAAGGTGTTGTTGCTTCGGTAGAAGAGACAAAGGAATTCGGAACCGTAGTAAAAATAGATATGGGTAACGGTTATGAAGCAACATACGGACAGTTAATGAATGTATGCGTGTCGGTCGGAGATGCTGTTTCACTCGGACAAAACATTGCCGAGATAGGTCCTGTTTCAAGCTATTATACTAAGGAAGGAACTCATCTTTACTTTGCGATAACAAAGGACGGAGTACCGATTAATCCTATGACACTTATACGATAATTTAAATGTAAATTAATTTAATCAGCACTTGTTTATATTAAAATGCTCCCTGTCTACTTGACAAGGAGCATTTCAAAATTGAACAGGTGCTTTTTTCTTTTTTAAAAAAGTACTTGACAAATTATGTAAAATAATGTTATTTTAAATGGTAATTATCAAAAAAAGGGTTACCGTAATTACAAATGGGAAGGGGTTGTAAATTCTATGAAAAAGAAGGCAATCATAGGAGCAATCATTGGGGCAGTAATTCTAGTAATTCTTGTTACTATTATCTTTATTTTCAAACATAAAAAACCGGAATACAGACTGCTGAAGGTCTATGATGTTGCCGGAAAAGCGAGCGTTACCCGAAAGGATATCGGCGAACTTGAACCGTACAACAATATGGTGCTTGAATCGGGAGACAGAGTTGCTCTTGATACCGGCGAAATGGTCCTTCAGGCAGACAATGACAAGTACATATATCTGGAAGAGCATACCGAGCTTGTTCTTAAAGCATCGGGAACCAGCCGGAACAGTAAAACAACCATTGAGCTTGAAAAAGGCGGAATCACAAATGATATTCAAAACAAGCTTTCCGAAGATTCTTCTTATGAAATAAATACACCGAACTCGACAATGTCGGTTCGAGGAACTATTTACCGCGTATATGTATATGAGGAGGACGGAGTAAAGTATACAAAGATTACTGTATTCCAGGGTAAGGTTGTTACTCACCTTAAGTATAAGGATGGGACGATTTCAACAAAAACTGTTGAGGTAGAAGGTGGTAAGGAGACACTTATTTACGAGGATGGAAAGACCACAGATTATGTTTTTGAAACGCAAGACATAGAATATGAGGAAGTACCGAATTACATCCTTGAAATACTTCTTGGAATGGCTAAAGATGACAGAGAACTTTCAATCTCACAGGAAGAACTGGAAGAACTCTTAAGCAAAGGACCGTTTACGGTAACATTTGTATATAACGGAAACGTATTCGGAACACAAACCGTTGAGAGAGGAAAAAAGGCGGTTGTTCCAAAGCTTAAGCCGGCAGAAAAAGGCACTTGGCAGTTTGATTTCACGACACCGATAACCGAGAACACCACGATTGAGTGGAAGTAAGGGAGCGTGGATTTATGAAAAACGGAAAAATTTATAAGAAAATAAAAAAATGCACAAGTGTTTTGCTTTCGAGCGTTTTAATTGCGGGAATGTTTAGTGTAAATGTAAAAACACTTGCCGCACAAAATAAAGAAATAAGTGGAAATGTTCAGATTGACTGGACAGGTAATACTTTACAGATAGACGAAGGCAGAAATGGTGTTGATGAGACTGTTGAAGTATCATCGGATCTGAACGTGTCTATTTCCGGTACGGTTTCAATTAACGTAAAATCGAATGCAACAGGTACCCTTGGTTCATTAACCATAGGTAGCGGATGTAATATTAATTTCGAAACCGGTACAACTTCCAATGCAGAAATAAATATAATAAATAATAATAGTATGATGGGTGCCGGTTCCGCACCCGGCGTAGTTGTAAGAGCGAACGGAACATTAAAATGTATGGATTTGAATAATTCCGGATGTGTAAATAATCTTGGAACACTGACTTGTTCCCGTGCATTGGAAAATAATTCCTCGGCCGAATTTTATTCAAATGCTTCAACAACCACAAGTTGCGGTTATTTTAATAACAGCGGAAAGTTTAGCGGAACTGGTACATTTAATTGTACCGGAACAATAACAAATACCGCCGGAGTGTATGTTGATGCAGGTGAATTAATCTGTGAAAATATTACCGGAACCGGCCTTGTGGATGTACAAGCTGGAGGAAGTCTTACTGTAAATGATACACTTGATTGTACCGGCAAGGTACAAATTTTAAACAGTACAGTCAATGTGGGAACCTTCGTTACACCGACAGAAGGTTATAATGCAGGTTCCGGAGAACTGTCCGCAGCTAAAATTATATGGAATAAGGGATTTACAAATTCAGCTACAGTAAAGGTAACGGACAGCCTTACATTTGACGGATATGATTTGGATACGGGGACAAGTATAGGAGCCCCTTTTACTGCAAATGCCAATACCATTATTAATTCTGACGGAGCAACATTCAGCTTAAAAGTCGGAGATACATCCAAGCAAATATTAGGTGAAATAATTACTGACAAAAAGGCTTCATGGGCTATGAAGGATGAACCGACGGTTTCGGTCGGATTTACTATTTACACGGATTTTGTATATGGAAAAAATTATAATTACAGCTCTTATATAACGACTACTTCTGACGGAACACCGAAGGTTACCTTCAAAAATGCTTCGGATAGCTGGGGTGACGTAGAGGTTGGCGATGCTTATACAACTCCTCCGACAAAAATCGGAACATATGTTATGCACGTAGATATTCCTGAGACATCAACATACAGAGATGTATCTACCAGACAGGCATTCAGAATAAGCGGCATCCCTATGGGTTTAGTTTATTGTACGATTGAGCAGACTCCTGTTTACAGCGATTTTTATAATGAACCTGTAACCTTGATTGCACCTGACGGATATACGATATCACCGGATGACGGAGAAACCGTACCGTTTGATACAAAATATACCATTACTGAAGACGGTTTTTATTACGGAGTTTCAGGCGTATATAAAGATGGGGAGGGTGGAAAGTCCGATCCAAACGGCGCGCATGGTCTTTATGACGGTTCTTTCTATATCGATCAGACAGGACCTGTTATATTGCAGGATACAGCATTTGATCAGGATGATAAAGCCATTTCGGTTGATATCGAAGATGGAGTTACGATAAAAGCAAGATATGTAAGATTTGTTGTACAAGATGTAATAGGAACTTCTGCAAGAACTCTTAAGACCGTAACTGTAGATGGAAATGATATATATGTTGACGGAGATATGGGAACTGCGGAGGTTGAATTAACAAGCGTGGTACCGGGCAAGAAAACTCATACCATCGTTGCAACGGATGTAGCAAATAATACTTCTACATGGAAGGTTACATTGGAATATCTTCCTGCTGTTACTCCTGACGAACCTTTTACCGTAAGCGGAACAGAAGGAAAGAATGGTTATTACAAGAGTGAAGTAACTCTTATACCTGCAACAGGTTATAAGATTTCGGCGGACGTAAACGGAACCTTTACGGATTCACTTAAATATTCTCCTGATATTGAAAGTGTTTATCTCATGGATGCTATAGGCTTATATACCAATCCGATACCTGTAAGCTTTAACATCGATATGAGTAAGCCGCAGGTCTCAACGGCTATAGATGAGAATGAAAATAAATCTGATATAAAGGATGGTCTCGAGGTTCATGCTAAGAAGCTTGGCTTCTCAATATCGGATGATAATCTTACAACAGTAACCGTAAACGGCGGGGCTATTGATATAGTTGGCTGCGTGGCAGCAATCGAGCTTGTTCCTGAGGCCGGAAAAACCGAGAATTTCGAGATTTTTGCCGAAGATATAGCAGGAAACAGCGTTCAGGCCACTATAACGGTTGAATACCGTAAGGATGTTGCAACAGCAACAGTAAGTGTCGGTGCCGAATATGTCGGTCAGATAATTGAGCCTGTGCTTACAACTAATTCTAACGGAGATGCACAATTCTTTTATAAGAGAGTGGGCGCGTCGGATGATACATATGTTTCAGAGAAGCCAAATGCCGAAGGTGAATATATAGTTCAGGTGAGAATTCCCGCAACGGATAATTTTACGGCAGTAACTGAAGAAGGTACATTTAAATTAAGTTATCTTACCGCGCCTGAGACTGCATTTACAGTTTCGGGAACACCGGGTAAAAATGATTTTTATACAACAGATGTAGAACTTGTTGCGCCTGAAGGATTTAAGATATCCAATGCCGCAGATGGAAAGTATAAAGCTTCCGTAACCTATACTGAGGGTATGGATAAGATTTATCTTATGAGAGATGACGGTGCGCTTACCGGAGCTATAGCCTTCAATGAAAAGTATAAGATAGATAAGCTCTCACCGGAGCCAAGCCTTAAGGGAACTCTTACAAATAACAAAACTCTTAAGACTAAGTTAATTGAAATAAAGAACGGTTTGAGCGTCTATGCGGATACGCTTGATTTCTCAATCTTTGATGAGAATCTTATAGCCATTACCATAAACGGTGAGTCTGTAGAATTTAATGAGAAGACAGCAAAGATATTGCTTGATGCCAATAATACAACATCAAAGTTTAATATAGTTGCGGAAGATAAGGCAGGAAATAAAACAAGCTTAAGCATAGTATTAAAAGCTGCATGGCTTGAAAATAATATAATTCCGGCAGGAGCAAAAATTACACTTGAGGCAGGTCAGGTGTATAATCTTGAAGGTGGAAAGTGGACCGTAAGCGGTGATACAACCGTATATTACGGAGGTAATAAATTCTGCGTAGACGGTTCGATGGATTGCGTATTTACAGAAACGAAATAGTGGATAAATAATATAATCATGGAAAGGAAGAGGATCGGCATATGAAAAGAAACAGTATTAAAAAGAGAATAATGTGTATTGTATTTTCGGCATTGGTTATTCTTGCAACCTGCGCAACTTCATCTATAAAGGTATATGCCGATGGAGCATATGTTGACTCATTAAGTTTTATGTTATCAACAGGTTCTGCACAGTTAACGCCGGGTGCGGAACTTCATGATTATTACGATTATGAAACCAAGACATGCCTGGGTAACGATCTTACGAGTATAACGGTAAGCGGAGGCAGTCTTACATTAAGTAAGGATGATAGCGGAAATATATTTGGTAATGATAATTTGTCTATTCATGTTTATGCTTCCGGTAGATTAAATCTGGATTCCGACACAACCCTAAAGTGTTCCTATATTACTTGGGATACAAACGGACTCAGTCAGATTTACGGTACAGTATTGATTGGTAGTACTCTTAAATTGGGAGAAGACGATTTTACACCGAATTTTACTTTTGACGGCTCAAGCCTAAGTGCTAACAAAATAATTGTAGATAAAGGAAGTTTTACCAATGCAGGCTCATCGGCGAGTGTAACAACCTCAAGTCTTGAATCATCTTCCGGTACAACAGTAAGCAATTCAAATGTTATGAATGCAACTGGGATTACAAATAACGGAACTTTTATAAACTATGGTACGGCAACTTTGACAACCGATAGTTTTGTCAATAACGGTTCGATTACTAATTCTTCCGGGGGAGTTATAAATGCAACAAGCTTTGAGAATGCAGGAACGGTTACGAATAACGGTACAATTAATGTAAGTAGCTCACTTATAATAAAAAAATCCAACGGTGAAACTTATTACGTGGACGACGGCGCAACCGTTATATTTGATGAGAATCTTACTCAAACGAGTAACTTACCGACTATAATTACCGGTCCTAATACAACAATTACCGATGTCGGACATAAGGCAAGTTATAAGCTTAAGGTTGGTACCGGTGAAGTAAAAGAAATAACTACGGGAACCGGTTGGGCTGATACTATACCGGCTGGTGAATTAAATAAAAAACAACGTTCTTTGTCAATAAGCGGATCAGCATCTATATATTACGGAGTCGAGTATACAGAAGATTTCTTTACATCTCAAATCTCGGATCTTGATGATGTGGCTATAGAATTTGACGGTTGTACATTTCAGGATGTGACCAATCCGGATAATCCCGTTACTTTGACGGAGCTTCCGACAAACGTAGGAACATATAAAGTATTTACAAAAATAAAAGCTACATCGGAGTATAGAGACTGTGGAACTTATTTCCCGGCAATCCCGGATACTTTCCTTATTTCGTATTTTCCTTCGACTGAACTTTCGGAAAAATGTACACTTTCAGCAGAACCTGTTTGCACGATAGGCTCTTCAAATTATAATTTATATAAGGGCGGTGTTAAATATATTGCGCCTGCGGGTTTCTCAATATCTAATGAGCTCGACGGAACTTATGCGAAGTCGATTACATTGGAAGAAGGATATAATTACGGAAGCGATGATATTTATTATAAGCGTGATGAGGACGGTGCTACCACGAATGCTGTAAGCTATACAGCATACCCTTTCCTTGTAGATAACTCGAATCCGGAAATAATTTATTCGTCTGATCAGGATGGCGCAGATGTTGTTATTAAGGAAGGAACTTCGACAGTAAGAGCAAGGTCTGTATCAATTACGATAGAAGATATGGTATCTGATTTCAGTACAATCGATAGTGTAACGCTAAACGGTTCAACTGATGGAGTATCTATTGGTTCTGACGGTAGGGTTGAGGTAGCTCTTAAGATGATTTTACCGGGTAAAAAGACCTATGAAATTGTTGCAACTGATTTGGTAGG
>JAFSZR010000103.1 GCA_017459135.1 Lachnospiraceae bacterium
TTATGGAAAGGCTTTGCTGGATTATTCTTTGGAAAAAGCGACAGAAATGGGATTCGGCGCTGTTTTGTTTGAAGGAAACATTGACTTCTATGGCAAAAGTGGTTTTACCTATGCCAGAGAGTTTGGCATCCGGTACCATGACTTGCCGGAGGATGCGGATTCATCCTTCTTTCTCTGCAAGGAACTGATTCCGGGATATCTGCATGATGTGACCGGGGTATATCAGACTCCTTTAGGGTACTATGTGAAGGACGAGGATGTGGATGAGTTTGATAAAGGCTTTCCGCCTAAAGAAAAACTGAAGTTACCGGGACAAATATTCGGATAAACGTTAGTGATGATGGTGACCGCTGATGGAACTTTTTAGTCTGTCGGCGGTCTTTTGCGCGATAAAGCCGTCATGCGGGTGCATGGGAGAAAAGTGTACGTCGTGCTTGCATGAGCGGCACTTTTCATCCATGCACACATTTGACGGCCAACGCGACATCGAGCAGTTTGCTGCGAGATGTTGGCAAAAAAAGTTTCACTGGAAAAACAAGTTCGTTGGAGTATAATAAACAATAGTTTTGAAAGTAAAATTTAAAGTTTAACGAAAGGACAAAAACCATGAATAAATTACTTATTGTTGTTGATATGCAAAACGATTTTATCACCGGATCTCTTGCGAATGAAGAAGGTCAGAAGATTGTGACAAAGATTGCTGACTTTATAAGGGATTTTGATGGCGATGTTTATGTTACAAGAGATACGCATACTGAGGATTATATGAATACTCAGGAGGGAAAGCGACTTCCTGTTCCACATTGTATAAAGGGCACAGAGGGTTGGCAGATTGTGCCAAAGATACAGGCGGCACTTGATGAAAAGGCTAAAGCCGGAGTTGTAAGATATTTCGATAAGAATACTTTCGGTTGCGTAGAGCTTGGAGAAGAAGTAGCAAGAAAACAGTATACTGATGTTGAAATGGTCGGTGTTTGTACCGATATTTGCGTTATCAGTAATGCACTTTTGATAAAGGCCTGTGCACTTGAAACCAACGTGGTTATACATAAAGACCTTTGTGCCGGAGTAACACCTGAATCGCACGAAAATGCACTTAATGCAATGGCAGCCTGCCAGTGTGATATTATTTAATATTTTTCGTAGAAAGTAAAGCATTCGGTCTATTTACTTATATTGACATTTACTGATTTTCACAATATAATCAAAATATATAATACGTTAGGGAACAAGGGCGTTCCGAGATACAAAATATGTGTATCCGGTGCGTCCTTTTTTATGTTGAAACAGGGGTAAGAACAGGAGGTAAGGTATGGCGGCATTTGACAGGGTTAAAAGCGGTATTCCTATGATGGATGAGGCACTTGACAATATAAGGCTTGGCGATAATGTGGTATGGCGTGTGACGGATCTTTCACAGTTTAAATTGTTTATGGAGCCTTATGTTAAGCAGGCAATAGAAGATAAACGAAATATTATTTATTTTAGGTTCGCGGAGCATGAGCCGCTTATAGAAGAATGTCCGGAAATCAAGACGGTTAAAGTTCCGCTTTCGCATCGATTTGAAAATTTTACGGTTGATATTCATAATGTTATCGAAAAAGAGGGCAAAGATGCATTTTATGTATTTGACTGCCTTTCCGAGCTACAGGCTGCCTGGGCTACGGACCTTATGATGGGTAATTTTTTCAGGGTTACATGTCCGTTTTTGTTTATACTTGATACGGTTGCGTTTTTTCCGATTATTCGAGGAAAGCATTCGGTTCAGGCGATTAATAAGATTCTTAATACCACACAGCTCTTCTTTGACGTGTATTCAGATAAAAAGAATATTTATGTTCGTCCGGAAAAGGTTTGGAACAGAAATTCCGATACCATGTTTCTTCCGCATACTTATGAACCGGAAACCGGAGAATTTCGACCGATTCTTGACGGGGTTAAGTCGAGCAGATTTTATCAGACGCTCGGTTTGGCTCAGCGTTCGGCACAGGAACAGTATTCCGATTCCTGGGACAGATTTTTTAACAAAACAAAAATGCTTAGCGAAAACGGAATGGATATTTCAAAAGAATGTTCCCGTATGTGCAATATTATGATGACTCGTGATGAAAAGATGCGAAAAATGGTTAAGGAACATTTTACTACGGAGGATTATTTCGCAGTCTGGGATCATATGATAGGTACAGGTATGATAGGCGGAAAAGCCTGCGGAATGCTTCTTGCAAGAGCTATCATAAGAAATAAAGAACCTGATATAGGTGAGGTACTGGAACCTCATGATTCTTTCTATGTGGGCTCGGATTTGTATTATACATATATAGTTGATAATAATCTGTGGGATCTTAGGATAAGACAGAGAACAGAAGAGGGATATTTTGAACTTGCCGATGAATTTGCTGCGGGAATTATGAATGGTACATTTTCGGAATCGATGCGTGAACAGTTTGTCAGAATAATTGAGTATTACGGACAGGATCCGTACATCATCCGTTCGAGCAGTATCCTGGAGGATGGATTCGGAAATGCTTTTGCGGGAAAATATGAATCTGTTTTTTGTGCCAATAGGGGAAGCCTTGAGGAACGTCTGGATGAATTTGAAAAAGCAATTAAAATTGTTTATGCAAGCTCAATGAGCCTTTCGGCTTTGGACTACCGTAAAAGACGCGGTCTTGATAAACGTGATGAGCAGATGGCGCTTCTTATACAGCGAGTGTCCGGATCGTATTATGGTTCTTATTATATGCCGTGTGCAGCCGGTGTGGGTTATTCTTACAGTCCGTACAGAATTATGAAGGATACGGACCCGACAGCGGGTATGCTTAGGCTGGTTATGGGTCTTGGAACTTCTGCGGTTGACAGAACGGAAGGTTCTTATCCGCGAATAGTTAATCTGGATATGCCTGAAAAAACATCTTATTCATCCTCTGCCGATAAGCACAAATTTTCGCAGGGGAAAGCAGAAGTGATTAATATGAATGAACAGGCATTAAAAAAGCTTTCGCTTGAAATAATTGAACCGGAAATGCCTAAGTATCTTGATAAAATTCTTTTGGAACATGACTATGATGCCGAAAGCAGACTAAGGGAAATGGGAAGACGAAGAGAGGTCAAGTTTATTTCGTGTAAAGGTTTGGTCGAGAATAAACTTCTTATGGATCAAATGAAAAGGATGCTTGCGTGCATTCAGGAAGAGTATGAATATCCGGTGGATACGGAGTTTACGATTAATATTTCCGAAAACGGAGAATACTCGATAGATTTGCTGCAGTGCAGACCGCTTCAAGTTCAGAAGGGACAATCGGGAACGGTAATACCACCAAACATTCCTGAAGAAAACATTCTCCTGGAAAGCAAAGGTGCTTCCATGGGAATGTCAAAGGCGTCGGAATTGGATATAATCGTTTATGTGGATCCGGTAAAATATTACAACATGCCTTATAAAGAAAAGGATCTTGTTGCAAAATTAATCGGAAAAATAAATTGGCATTATCGTGACCAAAATAAACATATGATGCTCATTGTGCCGGGAAGGGTGGGTACGACCTCGCCCGAGCTTGGCGTTCCGACAGCATTTTCCGATATAAGTGCATATGAGATAATCTGTGAAACGGAAGAGCAAAGTGCGGGCTATAATCCCGAGCTTTCATACGGAAGTCATATTTTTCAGGATCTCGTTGAAGCGGAAATTTTATATACTGCGGTCTTTCATGATGAAAAGACGATACATTTTTCGCCTGAGAAGCTTGAAACTTCAAAGAACCTTATATCCGAATTTGAGCAAAAGGAAGAGCTTACGGATATAGTGCATGTATATGATGTAAGCGACAGAAAGTGTGCGGTATATAACGATATTGCAAATGAACATTTGATGATTACCTGCGGATAATTGTATATAAAATATTTGGAAAAATGAATTTAATGGAGTATAATAATTATAGCTTTTGCAGATATATTTTATTCTATGATTTAATTCCAAATATTGGTAATACAAAGGAGATGTAAATATGGAAAATAATATTACAATTCTCGATCATCCGCTTATTAAGCACAAGATTTCAATGCTGCGTGATAAGAATACGGGCACAAATGAGTTCCGAAAGCTTGTTGAAGAAATAGCCATGCTTATGGGCTATGAGGCGTTAAGAGACCTTCCGTTGGAAGACGTGGAGGTTGAAACACCGATAGAAAAATGTATGACTCCGATGCTTACCGGAAGAAAGATAGCCATAGTACCGATTCTTCGTGCAGGTCTTGGAATGGTTGAGGGAATCCTTTCACTTTCACCGTCTGCCAAAGTAGGACATATCGGCTTATACAGAGATGAGGTAACACATGAACCAAAGGAATACTACTGCAAACTGCCAAGTCCGATAAGTGAGAGAGTAATTATAGTTACGGATCCTATGCTTGCGACGGGCGGTTCGGCTGTTGATGCTATTAATCAGATAAAAAAGCATGGTGGTACAAGCATTAAGTTTATGTGTATTATCGCAGCACCCGAAGGACTTGAAAGACTGCATCGTGAACATCCTGATGTGCAAATATTTGTAGGTCAGCTTGATCGTGAATTGAATGATGATGCATACATTTGCCCGGGACTTGGAGATGCCGGAGACAGAATATTTGGAACAAAGTAATTTTAAAAACATTCGAATGCAAAGTATTCGAATGTTTTTTTAACAAAAAATGTGATAAAAAAAGGTAAATAAAAGTCGTTTTATATGGAAATATATGGTATAATATAAGACACCTTATCGGTGCGTTTGAGTAACAGACACGATTAAGGAAAAAATCATTGTTACAGCATATATGATGATTTGGTACACAAGGGGGTTGTTTTGTTTTAAGTAGGGGGTGAACGTATATGAATTTAGATCAGACAGCTTTTGGGCTGGTTGCTACTACTCTTGCAAAAGAGTTTGACAGTTTATATTACGTGGATACGGAAACCGATAATTTTATTGAATTTTTTCATTCGCAGATGTTGGATGAATTAAATCTTCCGGCACAGGGGGAAGATTTTTTCCTGTTTTTGTCTGAGCAGGCAAAAAGGATTGTGCATCCGGATGACCTTGAAAATGTATTACAACTTATAAATAAGGAGTCGCTCCTTAAAAAACTATTAGAGAATAATTCCAGTTTGGTTGTTTGCAGATTTATATTGAGCGGAAATATTACACACATATGTCATTTCAGCGTTATGTGTGAAGATAAAAGGCATATATTGGGCTGCATCAAAAATATCGAGTCGGAGTTCATTGACAGGGAAGAACAGGAAACTTTATTAAAATCCGCTGAAGCATTGGCAAGACTTGATGAAATGACGGGAGTTAAGAACAAAAATGCATTTGTGGAGCATTCTGAAATAATTGATGGGATGATTGTTAAGGAGGATTCTGATTACAGATTTGGAGTAGTTGTATGTGATATAAATGATCTTAAATATATAAACGATACAAGAGGACACAGCTTCGGAGATGAGGCTATACAAAGAACTTGTCGAATGATTCGTGATGTGTTTAGGAACAGTTCGGTTTACAGAGTGGGCGGTGACGAGTTTGCTGTTATTATAATGGGAGATGACTACGAAAGACGCAACAGCCTGTTTGAAGAGTTGAAAAAAGAATCTGATGAAAACGGACGTTTTCGTATCGAACCGGTAATAGCGTGCGGAATGGCGGTTTTTAATCCTGAAGTTGACAAAAGCTTTAATGAGGTTTATGAACGTGCGGATGGACTTATGTATATGGATAAAGACAGACTGAAATCAGATACTTTATCAGGCAATATAAAAAGACCTGAAGGTAATGAACTTGTTATTCCGAATGAAAGAAAGCGTGAACTTGACAAGTTGTTCGGAGCTTTATATACGGTTGCCGGTGAGGGCTATGTGTTCTTGTCGGATTTGAAGTATAGTTTTTCCAGATGGTCACTTTCTTTGATAAATGATTTCGGGCTTGAATCCGAATATATGTATCATGTTGAAAATGCTTGGGAAAAATGTATACATCCGGATGATATTGGCAGATATCTGGAAGTGGTTGAAGCTGTACTGCACGGAAACTCTGTACTTTATTCAATAAGTTACCGTGCTCGAAAGACTGACGGAACATATGTGATACTTAAGCCGAGAGGCTTTGTGTTAAATGACAGCAACGGAGAACCCGAATATTTTGGCGGTATAATAATTCCGCAGTGAAAAATATGATTTTAAATAAATATTGAAACTATTACGGTACTATGGGTTATAGCTTTTGGTTATAACCCATAGTATTTTTTAAGAATTATACAGAAATAAATACTCGTGCTAATATTTACCCATCGAACGAAATGAAAGGTAAGGAGAGTGAGTGGCATGGGTGAGATTAAGTTGATAAGTCCTTTTAAGGAAATTGATAACAGCACATATCTTGAGACTGCAAAAGCGGTAGCTGAATGGATTGACAGATTTTCTGTTAAGAAGGAAAAAGGAAAGAGTTGGAAACTGAGCAGTGGCGAGGGTTCTTCCGAGGGTGATGAACTTGCGGGAAGGCTTAGCGACAGAACGATTTATTCGGGAGCTGCCGGTATAGGTTACTTCTATATTCAGCTTTATGAGATTACCGGAAAGAAACAATACCTTGAGGAAGCCATAGAAGCGGGAGAGTATTTGCTTAATACATACGATGAGGAGCTTGGTAAGAAACCGGGAATTCATACGGGACTTTCGGGCGAGGGCGTGTTTGCAAATGTTCTTTATAAGAAGACCGGAGATGAAAAGTATCTGGATTATGCAAAAAAGGTCGGAGATGCGGTTTATAAATATGCTGTTAAGGAGGATGGTAAGGCATACTGGTATAATCTGATTGATTATATGGGAGACGGAAGTACCGTTTTGTATTGGATTAATTTGGCAGATATAACAAAGGATAAAAAGTATCTTTCTTATGCTAAGGAAGTGTTGGATTATATCATAAGTCTTATTACTGAAAATGAGGACGGAACGGTTAACTGGAATTTCCTTGAGATAAATGATTACTTTAAGAATCTTCCGGCGGGCGGACTTATTTCAAATTTCGCACACGGAACTGCGGGAGTTGTTTATCTTTTAACTAAATATTACGAGGCAACAAATGACGAGTATTATTTTGATCTTGCCAAAAGAGGATTTGAGTTCCTTGTGAACATAGCCGTAAAGGACGGCGATTCGGCGATTGTGCCATATATTTATTGGAAAGATACGCAAACGGCTTATGATGTATTTTACTTAAGTCTTTGTCATGGACCTGTAGGAACGGCGATTGTTGCAAAAGAACTTTATAAGGCAACAAATGATGAGAAATATATTGAATTCTACAAAAAACTTACAAATGCTCTTGTGAAAGCGGGAGTGCCAAATGTTCGCTCTTCGGGATACTGGAATGATTGCGTATGCTGCGGTTCTTCGGGCGTTTTGCTTCATTTCATAGACGGAATAGATACGATAGGTGATGAAAAATATGTAAGGCTTGCAAAGGAAACCGCAAGAAAGCTTATCGGTGACGCGTTTAAAGATGAAAAAGGAATCCGCTGGTACAATGCATGGACGAGAGTGATTCCTTGGAATGTGGATTCGCATCTTGGCTTGTATATCGGTGCGGCAGGCTCGGCGAGTGCTTTGCTTTCACTTTATGCAAAACTGGAAAACAAAGAAATAACACCATTGGTTGAATTTTAAAATAATTAATTTTTGATTTATAAGGAGGAAAAAGATATGAGTAAAATATATTCAAGTATTACAGAGCTGGTAGGACGTACACCGTTGGTTGAACTTACAAATTTTGAAAAGGATAATAATCTTAAGGCAAAAATCTTAGGCAAGCTTGAGTATTTCAATCCGACAGGAAGTGTTAAGGACAGAGCAGCCTTGAGCATGCTTGAAGAGGCTGAAAAGGACGGAAGGCTTAAGCCGGGACAAACTGTAGTGGAGACAACAAGCGGAAATACGGGAATAGCTCTGGCGGCATTTTGCGCGGCTAAAAATCATCCGCTTATAATTTATATGGAGCCGGGCTGTACACCTGAAAGAATTCAGATTATGAAGGCGTACGGAACAGATGTAAAGGGTCTTGATGACATTCCGGGGGCTGATGCGATACTTAAGGAATTCGGCTTCAACCCGGTTAAACTTATGGAGGCTGTTGCAAAGGATGCGAAGGAAAAGGATTATTTCTTTGTAGGGCAGCTTTTTAATGAAGATAATCCTAAGGCACATTATCAGACGACGGGACCTGAGCTTGTGGAGGATACGGACGGAAAGATAGATATAGCCGTTATGCTTGTAGGTACAGCAGGCACTATTGCCGGCGTAGGTTCATATTTAAGAGACAATATTGAGGGCGTAAAAATCGTAGGAGTCCAGCCTACACCGGATTCTCTTTCGTTTGTACCCGATGCAAAAGCAACCATAGACGGAGTAGTTGTTTTCCAAACCGAAGAAAAGCCTTGTGCACATCCGTTTATTGTAAAGAGAAACTTTAAGTTCGATGAGATAATAAATGTCAGCGGTGAATCGGCATATGATACTGCCAGAGAGCTTGCACATTCAGACGGAATTTTCCTGGGTGCATCTGCGGCTGCGGCACTTACAGCTGCTAAAGAACTGGCATTAAGACCGGAAAATGAAGGAAAGAATATTGTTGCCGTTTTTGCCGATAACGGAATGAAATATTTGAGCACAAATATGTATCGTTTTGATTAAAAAGCAATATGCGCACTTATGATGAGGACAGCCTATAAACGGCTGTCCTCTTGACGTTTATTATGAAAACTGTTAATTTTAAATGGATTAAACAGCGACAACCCGAAAGGATATACGTTACAGATGAAAGAAGAAAAAAATAAAAATCCGAAAAAGAAGGATAATACGGAATCAAAAGATAAAAAAAATAAAAAACATATCATAAAGAAAATCATCTTTAAGCTTTTCGGAAAAGCAAGATGGTATTTTGTTGCTTTCGTATTGGGTGTAATTATATTGCTTGCTTCTTTGTACGTTGGAAGTTTGACGCCTTATATATTTACTCCGAAAGGACCCGGAACATTTTCGAATAATTATAACGTAGATGATATTACCCGATTTGCCGTAAACGAGGACGGACTGGCTGTAATATTAAGCAGCAATACCGATTTCGGGTTATGCGGTATCGTTGATTTGGATACGGGAAAGCAGAATTTTGCGGGCGTTTCTATTATTACAAGTGATTTGTTTAACAATAAGTATTTTTATCCCGTTAATTTTGAGATTACCGATGATGGTGATATTTATGCTGTCAAAATGGACATATTAAACGGAAGAAGTCTGATTTTTGATAAAGAAACGGTTGTACATATTTCGAAAGACTACAGATACCTTGATGATATTTACGAGATTGATTATGATGTCGCAGACAGAATGAGAGATTCCAAGATGAGCAGGCTTAATTACTATGACGGAAAGGTAACTTTCGCCGTCGTTGAAAAGAACGGAGTACTGCTTTATTCGATAGACACCGATACTCAGGCTGTTACCGTCAGTGACCTGTATCCTACGGATGCCGACGGTACATATACAACTTTGGCAATCCCTGTTGAAGACTCGTTTATTTTCTTAAGAAGCGACGGAAATGTGTACAAGGTTGGATTTAATGAACCGTTGGGAGACGTTTTTTATAAATTTGATTTAAAAACAGACGAAAAGAGTGATAATCCGTATTTTACGCAGGCTGTAATCTCCGGCGGAAAACTTTATGTATCCGATGAGTACGACCCGTCGGTTGTCTATCTTATTGTAAACGGAACAGCAAAAAAGGTTATTGATTTAAATGAGGTGACGGGCAAGGATAATAAGATTGGATTTTTGAAATCTTATCATTCGAAGAATGAGGATAAAGATATTCTTGTTATTTGTACGGATAATGAAATCTATACTTATTCGGACGGAGAATTGCTTAAAAAGGATATCAGCTTAAAAATAAAAAAGAATTTTTGGATGCATCTTTTTGATATAATTGTGATTATGGTTATGGTTTCTGCCGTAGGACTATTTATTAATCTTATAATCAGAAAAAAGACTCTTCTTTATAAGCAGATACTTTTAACCATGCCTGTCTTTATAGTGCTTACGGTTACGGTTGCGGCGAAGATATATCAATACTCGGAAAAACTCAAACAGGAAAATACAATTAATGATATAACCATTATTTGCGAACTGGCCACTTCAGAATTCGACGGATATGACTTTTCGGGCCTTTTTACGGTAGATGAAAATACTGGCGCGGCTTATGAAGCACTTTGCGAAAAGCTTGAAAAATTCAGTGCAAATAACAGGAACAAATGGAGCCAAAATTATATGTTTGCAATTGAATACAGAACCTGGGACGATTCATCGGTAACTCTTGCCGGTGATGATAAGATATATATGCCGCTTCATACAAGGGAAGTTGCCAAATTTAAGGGCGTGGATTGTGATACGGACACAGTATATGTGGATGATGTAATCACATCTCTTTTTTCAAGCCATGCAATTGACAGTAAGATTAGTGCATACGGAAAAATAGCCGATAAAAGCGGAAGCGGAAACTTCTATCTTACGGTCAGTACGGATTACGGTTCGTTCTATTCGGAAAGAAGAGACATATATAACAGGGTTTACCTTTACAGCCTTTTGACTATAGGCATTTTGACGACCATGCTCGTTATGTCGATTATTTATGTATCAAGAGTTATAAAAAAAGCGACAAAGGTGGTTCGAAGGATTTCCGAAGGAGACCTGACGGCACGTATAAAGTATAAATCGAAGGATGAGTTGGGTGAGATTTGTGCGCAGGTCAATGAAATGGGTCAAAGTCTGGAGGTACTTTTCGACGAAAAGGATAAGACCGAGAAATTTTATTATAAATTTGTGCCTGAAAAGTTCAGGGAACTTCTCGGAAAGGAAAACTTTACGGATCTTTTTTTGGGAGATGCAAAAAGCAGTGAATTAACCGTGCTTTTCTGCGACATTCGTTCGTTTTCGATTAATTCGGAGATTATGACAGCTAAGGAAAACTTTGCATTTGTAAATGTAATTTACGGAATAGCAGGACCTATAATCCGTGAAAACAACGGTTTTGTAGATAAATATATAGGTGATGCGGTTATGGCACTTTTCGAAAATGCCGATGATGCGGTTAAATGTGGTATCGAACTGTATCATAAAATAGTGCTTGATAAATCAACTGCCGAGGAACTTAGGATAAGTGATATAAATATCGGTATCGGAATCCATTCGGGTATGGCCATGGTAGGTATAGTTGGAGAGAGTGAGAGACTTTCGGGAACAGTCATCTCGGATACGGTAAACTTAAGTTCTCGTCTTGAATCCCTCACCAAGCAGTACAAAACAGCCATGCTTGTTTCAAAGGATACAGTTGACAGAATGAAGGATCCGGATGCACTCGGCCTTAGATATCTCGGAATTGTTCAGGTTGCGGGTGTAAATGAGGTTAAGGCTGTTTATGAGGTACTTGACTGTCTTGATGAAAAAGAGCGTGAGGAACGCACCAAAAACAGCGAAGAACTTCGCGAAGCGATAAGGCTTTTCCATCTCGGAAGAAGGGCTGATGCGATTGCTGAGCTTAAGAAAATAAGCGATGCAGGAAAAAATGATTATGTAACTGATCTTTATTTGAATTATATAAGCGAAATGTCGGATGATGATAAGGGAAATGTATTCAGATTTGTGATAAAATAACCGAATGTTTTAAAAAATATACCGAATAAACAAAAAAGCGTAATAGGTATTGTGTAAAAAGCGATTTTATGTCATAATACTGTAGGTTAGTCAGAATTAATTTTAAGGAGACTTTTCGACATATGAATAAGGTTCTGTTTATCGGAAAAATAAATGAAACTACAAAGGATATAGAAAAGGCACTCAGGGAGCATTTTTATGTGCAGATATGTCCTCTCAACAAAACATCGCTCGATGCTATGATGAAGGTTGTTGAGCCGGAGCTTGTCATACTTAGTTTGGTAGGTGCATATGAGATTGACAGTATTATTTTAAGACAGCTTGAGGTGGCTTATTATAATATTCCGGTTATTACAATAGGAACGGAAAGTGAGAGAGATCGTTTCTCAACATTTTATAATAATTCACAGTTTGAAAACCTTCTTCGTCCTATAGATAACAACAGGATAATAGAAGCTGTCTGCAGAAGACTCAATATTCTTTTTGAAGTACAGAATGCAGGTGTTAAGATAAGAAATGAAAATGAGAAAAAGCAGATTCTCATCGTTGATGATAATGTTATGGTTTTGCGTAATCTTAAAGAGATGTTGCAGGCACATTATGACATCGTGGTTGCCAATTCGGGTATAAAGGCTATGACGGCCATCGGAAAGCATAGACCTGATTTGATTCTTCTTGATTACGAGATGCCGGTATGCGACGGCAGACAGACTTTGGAAATGATAAGAGCTGACGAGGATATTTCCGATATTCCCGTTATTTTCCTTACGGGTGTAAGTGACAGAGCTCATATCGAAGCTGTTCTTAAACTTAATCCTGCAGGTTATATGCTTAAGCCACCGATGAAAAAGAAACTTCTTGCGGTTATTTCAAAAGCAATTGAGGGTTAAAATGAATAAAAAAAGTTCTAAAATCGAAAATGAAAAAATTTTTTTGATAAAAAAAATGATTATTACAATTGCTGTAATAATCATTTTTGGTGCAATCATTTTATCATATTACCATGAACTTTATAAAGAAAAATACAGGGATATAATCAATGACGGTAGAATGAGTTCGCTTGAAACGGCAACCAGAATTGATGAATATATATCCACAAGTTATGATGTTTTAGACCTTACTGCTTTTACAATAGAAGATATAAGGAGCAAAGAAGGTACAACTTCCGAGACAATTGATACTTATATTGTGGGTCAGACGACTGCAGTGGTTAATTCTATATTTGAAAACACAACAGGTCTTTATGCTTACGTGGATGGTCAATATTACGACGGTGCCGGATGGGTTCCCGATGATGACTGGGTTGCGACCGAACGTCCGTGGTACTTGGAAGCAGTAAAAGCTGACGGTAAAATTGCGATAACCGAGCCGTATGTGGATGCCCAGACAAATTCCGTTATGATTTCCATGGTAAAGCTTCTTGGTGATAAAGAAAGTGTTGTAGCACTTGATACATCTCTTGATGAAATCCAGCTTATAACAGAAGAAATTGAACAGAAGACACCTACCGATATGGAGATAATAATCACCGAAGATGGAGTGGTAGTTGCTCATTCGGATATTAATGAAGTCGGTAAAAACTACAGAGATGAAAAGAGTTCACTTGGTTCGGCGATTAATAACAAGCTCAATAATTCGGAAAAGGATTATTTTGAAACCTATTACAAAGGATCGCGTTACATCGTTTATATTGTACCGCTTAAAAACGGCTGGTATTGTCTTTCGGTTAAGGATGCCACCAATGCTTTTAAGCCTTTGAAAATGATATTGTTCTCTACGATAGGCGTTATGGCTGTAGTTGTTTTACTTTTGTCCGTAATCATGCACAATTCCGCAAGGAAGAGTATTTTGGCTGAAAGGTTAAATAAGCAGCTTTCTTCTGTTGCCAATGTATATTTTTATGTACACGACATAGATTTGATACGTAATACTTTCTGTGAAATAAGAACGGATGCGGATGGGTTGAACAATGTAGCAGGCAAGTATGAGTATCACGCACAGGAAATAATGTATGATGTTATGAACAAGATGTCACATTCGAGTTCAAGAGCCACCATGCATGATTTTGTTAATTTTGAAACACTTAAAGACAGACTTAAAAATACTAATTCGGTTACCGAAGAGTTTTTAAATTCAAAAAATATCTGGTGTCGTGCCAGATTTGTAGCTTCAAGACGTTTGGAAGACGGCGAGGTTGCCAATGTTTTGTGGCTTGTAGAGAGTATTGATGTAGAAAAGAGAAGACGTGACAGACTTATATACATGTCTGAGCGTGCGGTTGCGGCAAGCGAAGCTAAAAGTGAGTTCCTTGCCAATATGTCTCATGAGATTCGTACACCTATCAATGCCGTACTCGGTATGGATGAGATGATTTTGCGCGAAAGCAAAGAAAAAGATATCAGGGGCTATGCGATGGATATCTATACAGCAGGTCAATCACTTCTTTCACTTGTTAACGATATCCTTGACGTATCTAAGATTGAATCAGGAAAGATGGAAATTATCCCTGTTGATTATGAATTTTGCAGCATGGTTAATGATATAGTAAATATGATTAATATGAGAGCCGCAGCTAAAGACTTGAAGTTTGAGGTTGAGGTTGATGAAAATATTCCTTCTATGCTTCACGGCGATGATGTAAGAATTCGTCAGGTACTTACCAATGTGCTTACCAATGCCGTAAAGTATACAAATGAAGGACATGTATGGCTCAGAATCAATTGCAAGAAAAAGGCTGATGAAGTTCGTCTTTACTTTGAAGTCGAAGATACCGGTATAGGTATAAAAGAAGAGGATATGGATAAACTCTTTAAGAACTTCCAGAGAATAGAAGAAAAACGTAACCGAAATATAGAGGGTACCGGTCTTGGAATGAGCATATCCATGCATTTGCTTGAAATGATGAGCAGTAGAATGAATGTAAGAAGTGAGTACGGAAAAGGTTCTGTATTTTCATTCAGCCTTGTTCAAAAGATTGTTGATGATAAGCCTATCGGAGATTTCCATGACAGGATACAGGAAACAGGTTCGGAATTTAATTATATAAATGCATTTACCGCACCTGATGCGCATATTCTTGTGGTAGACGATAATAGTATGAACAGGAAGGTGTTCCAGTCATTGCTTAAGCCGATGGATATTCAGATTACAGAAGCTTCGGGAGGCAAGGAGTCTGTTAAACTGGCATCGTCACAGCATTTTGATATGATATTTATGGATCACATGATGCCGGAAATGGACGGTATAGAAGCATTTCATAGGATACGTGAGATAGAGGACGGACCTTGTAAGGATACACCTATATTTATTCTTACGGCAAATGCTGTTGTAGGTGCAAGAGAGAAGTATCTTGAGGAAGGTTTTGACGGATTTTTGTCTAAGCCTGTTGTGTCCGAAAAGCTTGAGGAGGCTATTAGACAAAATATTCCGGCGGAAAAAATTATTCCTGTTTCGGATGAAGAAGCACAGGAAAGAGGCATGCATAAAGAAGAATCAAGCGATGGCTTTGACATTGATGAATTGCCGGTTGTTGACGGCCTTGATTGGAATTTTGCATGGCTTCATCTTCCGGGAGAAGAGCTTTTGGCACCTGCGGTCAAGGAGTTTTATGATACATTAAGTATACATTCCGACAAGCTTCAGGCTATGTATGAAGATATTTTAAATTCGGAGAATGAGGATGCTAAGTCTGTGGCATTTACCGAGTACAGAATTCAGGTTCACGGAATGAAGAGTGCCGCAGCTTACATAGGTATCCTTCCGCTTGCCGGTATGGCAAAGGTTCTTGAAGATGCCGCAAGAGAGTATGACGATGATACCGTAAATGCAATGCATGGCATATTTGTATCAAAATGGATGAGTTATAAGGAAAAGCTTTCGGGAGTATTTGGTGTCGGCGAGGAAAGTGAAGTGCAGGATGAAGATAAGGAAGAAGTAAGTCCTGAGGTATTTGATGCGCTTCTTGGATTGCTCAAGCTTTCGGTAGACGAAATGGATATAGATGCCACTGATGATACTATGGATAAAATAAAAGCTTATCGTATTCCTTCGGGAATTGAAGAAGACTTCGCAAAGCTTCAAACATTTGTTGCTGAATTTGACAGCGATGGCGTGGCTGAGACGATAGATACGATAAAGCAGAAAATGCAGATTTGATTTAAGCCTGCTATAAAGTAAAAATATTATAATAATTGTTGAGAAAATGCTTAAAATGTATTAGAATATATTTTATATTTATTGTAAGTAAGATTACGGAGGCGGGCTTATGTCAGATTTTGGCAGAAAAGCAATCAAAGTATTTGATTACGTATTCAAAACAAAAACGGCACTTAACTTCGGTGCTCTTTTTTCTGACGGTACGGAATTTTATCGTACACCTGCTGAAGTTTCAAAGGGCGGTTCTGTCAGATTAAGATTCAGAACCTCCGCAAACAATGTAGATGAGGTCTTTGTCATTTGCAACGGCGAAAAGTATAAGATGGCCATCGAAAGCAGCGATGACTATTTTGATTATTATTCTTTTGTAATCCCACATGTAAATGAAAAAATTGATTATTATTACCAGATTAACGCAGGAAATGTAACCTGTTATTACAATAAGCTGGGTACGCAGAATCACAATAATGATGATTATAATTTCAGTATTGTGCCTGATTTCTTTGTGCCTAAGTGGGCAAGAGGCGCTGTCTTTTACCAGATATTTGTTGACAGATTCTACAACGGTGATAAATCAAATGATGTTCTTGATAACGAGTATTGCTATATAGGCGAGGGCACGAGACGTATTACTGACTGGTCAAAATATCCTGATACCATGGACGTAAGGTCGTTTTACGGCGGAGATCTTCAGGGTGTAATCGACAAGTTGGATTATCTTAAGGATTTGGGCGTTGATGTCATTTATCTTAATCCGATATTTGTATCGCCGTCCAATCATAAATATGATATACAGGATTACGACTATGTAGATCCTCATTACGGAGTTATAGTTAAGGATGACGGAGATTGTCTTCCGGAAGGCTCTAAATCCAATAAGGATTCAACCAGATATATTAACAGAGTTACCAGCAGGGAAAACCTCGAAGCAAGTAACGCATTGTTTATTAAGCTTGTTGAAGAAGTCCACAGAAGAGGCATGAAGATTATCCTTGACGGAGTATTTAACCACTGCGGCTCTTTCAATAAATGGCTCGATAAAGAATGTATTTATGAAAACCAGGAGGGCTATGACAAGGGTGCATATGTTGATGCCGAAAGCCCGTACAGAAGCTTCTTTAAGTTCCAGGACCCATGGCAGTGGCCGTATAACAATACTTATAACGGCTGGTGGGGACATGATACACTTCCGAAGCTTAATTATGAAGAATCACAGAAACTTTACGAATATATTATGCGAATAGGTGAAAAATGGGTTTCACCACCGTTCAATGCGGATGGATGGAGACTTGACGTGGCTGCGGATCTTGGATATACGGAAGAGTTTAATCACAAGTTCTGGCATGACTTTAGAAAGAGAGTAAAAAAAGCAAATCCTGAGGCTATAATACTTGCTGAGCATTACGGTGATGCAAAAGCTTGGCTTTTGGGAGACCAGTGGGATACGGTTATGAACTATGATGCATTTATGGAGCCGATTACATGGTTTTTGACCGGTGTCGAAAAACACAGTGACGAGTTCAGAGGTGATCTTTTGGGTAACCCGGATGCATTTGCCGGAGCGTTAAGACATCATATGTCAAGATTTAATCAAAACTCACTTGAGGTTGCGATGAATGAGCTTTCCAATCATGACCATTCAAGATTTCTTACGAGAACCAACAAAAAGGTAGGAAGACTTCATACGATGGGACCTGAAGCTGCAAATGAAGGCGTAAACAAAGGTGTTTTCAGAGAAGCCGTTGTATTTCAAATGACATGGCCGGGAGCACCTACCATATATTACGGTGATGAGGCCGGCCTTTGTGGTTGGACCGATCCCGATAACAGAAGAACTTACCCTTGGGGACATGAGGATTGGGATTTGATTAATTTCCATAAGGATATTATAAAAATCCACAAAGAAAACGAAGCCCTGATGAAGGGTTCGGTTAAGTTCCTTTATGGCGGATATAAGTTTGCTATATATGGAAGATTTACCGATAAGCAGGCTGTAATCGTTATATTAAACAATGATTATAATGAGCAGACTCATGAAATCCATGTCAGAAGAGTGGGAGCCCATAACGGAAATGTTATGACAAGAATAATGCAGACAACCGAGGAAGGCTACAGTCTTGAGCAGGAAAATTATGAGGTAAGAGGTAATCTTATTAAGGTTACTGTGCCGAAGATTTCGGCAACGGTATTAAAATGTAATTTACTTGAAGTAAGATAAGTATAGGAAGTAATAAAAAGTACAAAACAATCGAACAATTGTTCTGTACTTTTTGTTTTTTGTATGATATAATGAAAAAAGTATTGTATATAAGGTGAGATAAATTATGGATCATTTTGAACTGGTATCTGAATTTAAACCGACCGGCGACCAGCCGGAGGCTATAGAGGGACTTGTCAAAGGCTTTAAGGAAGGAAAAAAACAGCAGACATTGTTGGGTGTTACGGGTTCCGGAAAGACCTTTACCATGGCAAATGTTATAGCGGCATTGAACAAACCTACGCTTATCATATCGCATAATAAAACTCTGGCAGCACAGCTTTACAGTGAGTTTAAAGCTTTCTTTCCGAACAATGCCGTGGAGTATTTTGTGTCATATTATGATTATTATCAGCCGGAAGCTTATGTTCCGCAGACGGACACTTATATAGCAAAAGATTCTTCAATTAATGATGAGATAGATAAAATGAGACACAGCGCAACTGCTGCGCTCATCGAAAGAAAGGATGTTATAGTTGTTTCGTCCGTTTCCTGCATCTATAACATTGGTGATCCCGAAGAATACAAATCCATGATGATATCTTTAAGACCCGGTATGAATAAGGACAGAGACGATGTTATAAGGGAACTTGTGGATATCCAATATACAAGAAATGATATGGATTTTACAAGAGGAACGTTTAGAGTAAAGGGAGATGTTTTGGATGTTCTTCCGGCATCAACATTCGAGGCAGGTTTAAGGATAGAGTTTTTCGGTGATGAGATAGACAGAATAGTTGAATTTGATCCGCTTACCGGCGAGATAAAAAAATCACTTGCCTTTGCATGTATTTTCCCGGCATCGCATTATGTGGTCGGAAACGAAAAA
>JAFSZR010000104.1 GCA_017459135.1 Lachnospiraceae bacterium
ATGATGATGTGATTTACAAGGATATCGAAGACGAAGTTGACAAAAGCCTTTTGGAACAGGCACTTGATATCCTCTCCGACCGTGAAAGAACCATAATAGAGTTGCGTTTTGGCATAGGAAGAAACGATGAGGAAATGACTCAAAAAGAAGTTGCCGATTTACTCGGGATATCACAGTCTTATATATCAAGACTCGAAAAAAAGATTATAAGAAGATTAAAAAGAGAAATAATAAGACTCGGATAAAACAAATTGAAAAAATAAAATAATAAACGAGCAGGGATACAAAACCCTGCTCGTTTATTGTTTAAAAAATCATCATATAATGTGAACACATACTAAGCCACTTTCTTCTTTCTCTTCCATACCGACGGTGAAAAAAGCAAAAGCATCGGGAATAATTCAAGTCTTCCGGCAAGCATATCAAACATAAATACATATCTTGAAAAGGTTGAATAAGCCTCAAAGGTATGTGTCGGTCCTACCTGACTCAATCCCGGACCTATATTGTTAAAGGTTGCCGCTACCGCGGTAAAATTGGATGTCATATCCTTATTCTCTATGGAAACCAGAAGTAAGGAAAAGGCAAAAATCATCATATAAGTCATAAAATAAACATTTATAGAACGAAGTGTTTCATGACCGATAACCTTATCTTCCATCTTGATTTTCTTAACACTCTTCGGGAAAAGGAAAGATACTATTTCCTTTTTAACGGTCTTGGAAATAACTATAAAACGCGATACCTTGATTCCACCACCCGTACTGCCTGCACATGCTCCGACAAACATCAGCATTACAAGCACGGTCTTGGAATAAGCAGGCCATTGATCAAAGTCCATCGTTCCGTAACCTGTTGTCGTGATTATTGAACCGACCTGGAAGAACGAATGTCTTATAGTTCCGCCTATTGAACCTATCTTATCATATATATTTATGGCTATCGTAACAACAGCAAATATAATTATCGCAAAGTAGATTCTTACTTCTTCAATCTTAAAGGCCTGCTTTATCCTTCCGGAAATAAGCAGAAAATAGAAAGTAAAGTTTACTCCGAAGAGAACCATAAATACACCGATTACCCATTGCTGATATACGGTACAACTTGCAATACTGTCATTCCATATACTAAGACCTCCGGTACCGGCAGTACCGAAAGAAATGGTTAATGATTCAAAGGCATTCATTCCGCCGAATAAAAGTAATACAACCTCTATAACGGTCATTACAAAATATATTGCATAAAGATAAAATGCGGTATCTCTTACCTTAGGTACAAGTTTTCCTACCGAAGGGCCCGGGCTTTCCGCCTTCATAAGGTTCATGTTTGAACCTCCCGCCATAGGTAAAATAGCCAAAGGGAAAACAAGAACTCCCATTCCTCCTATCCAGTGAGTAAAGCTTCTCCAAAACAATGACGCATGAGAAAGAGCTTCAACATCGGATAAAAGTGTTGAACCGGTTGTTGTAAATCCGGAAACGGTTTCAAACAAAGCATTTGTAAAATTCGGGATATCTCCGTTTAAAACATAAGGCAAAGCACCTATAACCGAAAGAATTATCCAGCTTAAAGCCGTTGTGACAAAACCTTCTTTAAGATAAAACTTCATATCTTTAGGCTTGTGCAATACTATCAACGTTCCGACAATAAGTGCACCCAAAGCTACATACAAAAACCCAAGTCCTTCTTTTTCTCCGTATATAATTGAAACAAGACAAGGCAGCATCATACATGCTGCCTCAATATCCATAATCCAACCTAAAACATATATTACAACGCTGTAATTCATATAAAAACCTCTATCCTACGTATTACTACTTAAGAATGTCTTTCAAATCCTTAAAGCCCGAATGAGTTGTAACTATGACAACCTTATCGTTTTGCTGAATAATATCATTACCTTTAGGTATTATTATTCTTCCATTTCTGTTTATACATGCTATAAGAAGATTATCCTTAAGCTTAAGTTCCATAATAGGCTTACCTATAACAGGCGAGCTTCCCTCAGTATTAAACTCGATAGCCTCAGCCTTATTATCGAATATATGATAAAGAACTTCAATATTACTTCCGATTCCGTTTTGCGTAGCACGCACATGTCCGATAATCGTCTCCGAAGTCATATATCTCGGATATAATATGCTTCCCATATCAAGATTATCTATTACATCATGGAATGAACTTCTCTTTATCTTGGTAATTACCTTTGCGGAAGTAAACTGTCTTGCGAACAATGTAATAAGGATATTTTCCTCATCAAGTCCGGTAAGGGGAACAACCGAATCAGCCTCTTCTATTCCGGCTTCACGAAGTATGGCTTCGTCCGTTCCGTCTCCACATATAATAAGAGCCTTCGGAATAAGCGCACTTAATTCCTCACATCTCTTCATATTTATCTCAATAATCTTAACATCAATATTCATTTCCGTAAGCTGCTTTGCAAGATAATAAGAAGATTTTCCTCCTCCGATTATCATACAATTTCTTACCTGATGCGTATCAATATCAATCTTTTTAAAGAAATTCTGAGTGTTTATAGGTGTCGCAAGAAATGTCATATAATCCTGTCCCTTAAGAACAAATGAACCGTCCGGGATAACAAGCTCGCCGTTTCTTTCAACACCGCATACAAGAAGCTCCGAATTATAATTTCTTACATCAGATATCTTCGCTCCGTCAAGAACATTTCCGTCAGGAAGCTTAAATTTAATAAGCTCCGCATGACCTTTTGTAAAAGCATTAATCTCCTGAGCCATAGGAAGACGCAAAAGTCTTGCAATCTCTCTTGCTGTTTCAAGCTCGGGATTTATGATACGGGATATACCAAGCTTTGATCTTAAATATGCAAGCTCATCGCTGTAATCCGGATTTCTTACTCTTGCGATGGTCGCACAATGACCTACCTGATTTGCGATTGTACAGCAAAGCATGTTAAGCTCATCAGACTCGGTAACGGCTATAAGTATATCGGTTTCGTTAATTCCTGCTTCAAGCAAAACCTTGTAACTTGAACCGTTTCCCGCTATACCCATAACATCATAGGTCTCAGAAACTCTGTCAACCAAATCTTCGTCTGTATCAATTACGGTTATGTCATGTTTTTCCTGAACAAGTCTTTCCACAAGCGTATTTCCGACCTTACCGCAACCTACAATTATTATTTTTAATCCCCTGTTTTTCTTAAACGGATTTTCCATATATTTCTCCCATTAATAAAACATCGAATAAATATTAAAGCATTTTCTTCAATGAACCGAGAGCATCGGCTGCTTTTCCGGCACCAAGCTTAGCCTGAACGCCCGTAACAACCTTATCAATCATTCCGTCAGGTATATTGATACCTGCTGCTTTTTCAATTGCCTTTTCAGGATCTGCCTTAAAATCCTTTTCAAAATCCTTATCGTTTTTAATCTTGTCTACAATCTTTGTAACTTCGTTCTTAATATCCATTTTAATTCCTCCTTTTTTAAATCAGCATAAATCAGGATATGCAAACATATCTTTATTTACCTCGTCTATATGAAGACCGAAATATTTTTCCCTGTCAACGGTATTGTATGCTTCCTGAAGATCTTTTACACATTCAACAAGTGACAAAGGTACACCCGCAAGTATATCATCAATTGATATCTCTATCTCACCATGGTTAAATGCAATGGTATCCGCAGGCGTATTATAAGGTTCCGCTATAAGAATATCCCTTACAGCCTCTGAGAAATGAGGCATAGCAGCCGGAAGTGAAATAAATCTCTTATTGATAACCTTTTCCTCCGAACCGTCTTTAAGTACACACATCTTCTTCTTTTCGGATTTAGCGCTTAAGCCCTCAACAAATACCTTTGCGGCATTTTTCATTATATCATCACGTGCTTCGTTTGCAGCGGATACAAACATGATATTTGTCTCCTGAAGTGAAGGTTTATCCTTTGCAAATGCAACGGAAATAAGCTTTTCAGGTGCATAAACTCCAACGCTCACAAAGATATTTCTGTAAATTCTTTCCATGGTATCCTTTACCGGAACCGGACGTGAATTATCAATATCGGCTTCATGTTCAACCATAAGCTCGATAATTCCTTTTCTTAATTCGTCGATTCTTGCTTCAGTCACATAGTCCGACGGAAGGAATTCATGTCTTGCGGCACCCTTTAATGTATATCCGATTACCTTCTTGCCTCTCTTTGAAAGCTCCTCAACGGCAACGGTCAAATCGTCTCCGAACTGTGCATATATATCATTTAAGCGCTCAGATTTCTGTCTTAAAATTCTGATGATATCACCGAAAAGATCCTGATCGCTGATACCGTCCATAATCATATTTCTTTCGGTTGCATAAGTTTCCTTGATGCATGCATCATAATAACCGTTTTCGGTTTCACGCTTAGCCGACGGAAATGTAAAGAATCTCTTGGCAACAATATCCCTTATGGATTCGATAATTCTGCTGAACTCTCCCGTAGGCTGGTAGGTTCCGAGCTTTTGCTCAAGCTTTCTTATTTTCTCAATAATACCGCCGTCAACATCTCTTCCCGCAAATCCCGCAGAACCGATCATCTCGATTGTAAGGAAAGGACCGTATTCTCTCATATACTTTGAAATAAGTCTGTCAATATCGGCAGTAACCTTATTTTTAATCTGCTTAATAATGCTCGGAATATTTTTCTCAACGTCGGAAAGCTGTCTTGGCATGGATGTTCTTAAAGTATCCTGTTTTTTCTTAATGGACTTATAATCAGGCTTAATAAGCTGTGTTACGTTTACAAGGCCTTTCACATCAAGATTTATCGGCTCACCCGGCTTTCCCTCAAGGAATCCGTTAAGTTCAACCAATGTCGACTTTAAGTCATTCTCAATGATTCCGTCCATATTTTCAAGCTCATGAAGCTTCTTATTTGCTTCCGTAAAGACTTCATATTCACATATATTTTCAATTTCTCTGATAGGCACTCTGTAATCGGATTCGTTAAATATCTTATAATATCCCGAACCCTCTTTATTATTGAAGAATGCGTCTCTTAAAAGTTTTCTTTCTTCAGCCGCAGTTTCATTTCCGATAAATTTATTCTTGGCAAGCATGGAAATAAAATAAGCAACATCGCTGTAAATTACATGTTCAGGGAGATAGCCCTGTTCATCCTGCTTTCCGGTTACAATCATACAGGAATCAAAGATATTTTCCTTCATAGAAAGTCTGTGGGTTGTACTTTCGAAAGTATATGCCTCATCCCTTGTAGTAATTCTCATGAAATAATCTATCTCTTTTAATGTTGCATAAGCATTTGCATTAAGAAGATTCTTAAGCTCTGTATTATCCGATATAAATCTGTCGGCAAACATAACATCAGGAGTAAGAAGACATGCTCCGACACGATAATCCTTAAGTCTCTTTGATTTACCGAAAGCCTTTATATTATAAGCAAGATCGGAAAGAATTCCGCTTCCCGTTCCGCCCGAAATACTTGAAACAATAATTATATCAAGCTTTCCGCTTTCGGATTTATTGTAAATATCCTCAATTTTCTCAAATAAAAGTACTCTTATGTCCTCATATGCATTTGAAAACATAAGTCTTCCGAGCTGACGGTTTCCCCTCGCTCCGTCAATTCCTATATCCATATCCGGAAAATCACTCTTCATCCAGTTTGCAAGATTCGGATGAACCGGATTGTTATTGATTCCTTTCGATAATATAGTTTCAAGGTTAGGTCTGTAAATACTCAAAACCTCCAACGCATTAAGTCCTATCCCCTGTTTACTGTCCTCAATAGTAGCCTGCATAGACTGAATATCCGAATCAATATAAAGAAGATTAATATTATCCTCAGCGGTAACATCCTCGCTGATCATGCCTTTGATGGACGTAAGAACCTTGCAGCCGGTTCCGCCGAGACCTATGATAAGTAAGTCACGGTTAAAGGTTTGTTCTTCATCATCTTTACCAAAGACCTTAATATCTTTAAGCTTCGAAAATTCTTCCTTTTGAGTATCAATTAAAATCATTTTACCTGCTCCTCCCACTAGTTTTTGCGGAACTCCTCAAGCTCCAAGCCTTCATTATGTTCCAGCAAAAGTCTGATAGACCACTCATTTGCAAATAGCAAAAGCGGATTGTCTTTCATATCCTTAACCCTCTTACAATCACTGATTCTGCTAATCTTATTTAGGTCGGTGGTTCTATCTTTAACCCATCTTATATAGTTATACGGCAGCGGCTCAAGTCTGATATCGCATCCATATTCATTTTCCAGTCTGTATTTTAAAACATCAAATTGAAGTACTCCGACAACTCCTACGATTATCTCTGACATTCCAAGAGTATAATCCTGAAACATCTGTATCGCACCTTCTTGAGCAATCTGTGTAACACCCTTCATAAACTGCTTTCTTTTCATCGAGTCAAGATGAACAAGTCGGCAAAAATGCTCCGGTGCAAATGTCGGTATTCCTTCGTATTCAAATTTATTTCCCGGCGAACATAAGGTGTCACCGATTGAAAATATACCCGGATCAAAAACTCCTATAACATCTCCGGCATATGCTTCTTCAATTACCTTTCTGTCCTGTGCCATAATCTGTTGCGGTTGAGAAAGCCTCATCTTACGTCCGCTCTGTACATGATAAACCTCTTTGGAAGCATCAAACTTACCCGAAGAAATTCTCATAAAAGCTATTCTGTCATGATGAGCCTTATTCATATTTGCCTGTATCTTAAATACAAATCCCGAGAACACATCATTTATCGGTTCTATAAGACCTTCATTCGACATTCTCGGTAACGGTGACTTTGTCATATTAAGGAAATGCTCAAGAAATGTCTCAACACCAAAGGTTGTAAGTGCGGAACCGAAAAATACCGGTGTCAGTTCTCCCTTATCAACAAGTTCCTGATTAAACTCATCACTTGCCCCGTCCAAAAGTTCGATTTCCTCCATGAATTTTTTATAGAGTTCATCTCCGACTTCTTCCTTAAGCTTTTCATCTTCTATATCATAATCCGTCTCGGCGGCACCTTTGGCGCCACCGACGGATACAGCCTTAAACATTGAAACCTTTTTGGTATTTCTGTCATAAACACCTTTAAATCTCTTTCCCGATCCGATAGGCCAGTTAATCGGACAGGTTCTGATTCCGAGAACGGTTTCTATATCGTCCAGAAGCTCGAAAGAATCTCTGGCTTCCAGATCCATTTTATTTATAAATGTAAATATAGGTATATGTCTCATAACACAAACCTTGAAAAGCTTTATGGTCTGTGCCTCAACACCCTTTGATGCATCTATTACCATGACGGCCGAATCGGCAGCCATAAGCGTACGATAGGTATCTTCAGAAAAGTCCTGGTGTCCCGGCGTATCCAGTATATTGATGCAATACCCGTCATAATTAAACTGTAAAACAGAGGAAGTTACGGAAATACCTCTTTCCTTTTCAATCTCCATCCAGTCCGAAACGGCATATTTTGAATTAGCCTTTCCTTTTACGGAACCGGCTGTGTTTATAGCTCCGCCGTACAACAAAAACTTCTCGGTAAGTGTTGTTTTTCCCGCATCAGGGTGCGAAATAATCGCAAATGTTCTTCTTTTTTCTATCTCACGCTTTAATTGCTCGTCCATGGTGCCTCCATGTTAATTCTAAACATATATATAATTTATGTCCGTCATGTATGCATAAATATCAATATTTTTTACTTATCAACTATTTCACTGTGCCAAGCCTGAAGGGATTGAATGCTGTTATTCTCATCCTTATGAGCCTTAACATATGCAATACCCTCGGCAGTTGCCTTAGCAGCGGCAATTGTAGTCATATAAGGAACTCTTGCCTTTATGGCAGCCTTACGAAGGTAACTGTCGTCATACTGGCTGTCTTTACCTACAGGTGAGTTAACGATAAGATCGATATCTCCGTTTGTAATCATATCGAGTATATTAGGTCTTCCCTCATGAAGCTTCTTTACAACGGTAGCCTTAACTCCTTCGGAAGTAATCAAATCATATGTTCCGCTTGTTGCAAGTATATTGAAGCCTGAAGCCTCAAAGCTCTTTGCAACATCAACAACCTCAGCCTTATCTTTTCTGTTAACGGATATAAGTACGGTTCCGGAAAGCGGAAGTTTTGACTGAACTGCCTCCTGTGCCTTAAAGAACGCTTCGCCGTAATGCTCTGATATACCGAGTACTTCTCCTGTCGAACGCATCTCAGGTCCGAGTACAGGGTCTACCTCCTGGAACATATTGAATGGGAAAGCTGCTTCCTTAACACCGTAATACGGTATATGCTGCTCCTTAAGCGCAGGAACAGGTGATGGTCTGCCTGTAAGCTCAGAAGTAATAATATCTGTAGCAAGCGGTACCATACGTATATTACAAACCTTTGATACCAAAGGTACTGTACGTGATGCTCTCGGATTTGCCTCAAGAACGTAAACCTTTCCGTTTTCAATAGCGTACTGCATGTTCATAAGACCCTTAACATGCATTTCTTCTGCTATCTTTCTTGTATATTCTTTAATAGTCTTTACATTATCCTCTGATATATGCAATGAAGGAATGATACATGCCGAATCTCCGGAATGAACGCCCGCAAGCTCGATATGCTCCATAACAGCAGGAACAAATGCATGCTCTCCGTCACTTATCGCATCAGCCTCACACTCAAGTGCATGGTTAAGGAAACGGTCAATAAGTATAGGTCTGTCCGGTGTAACACCAACGGCAGCATTCATATATTCAGTCATGCTGTCATCATCATATACGACTTCCATACCACGTCCGCCAAGTACGTATGAAGGACGTACCATAACAGGATAGCCGATCTTGTTTGCGAGAGCCTTGGCTTCTTCAACAGTAACAGCCATGCCTGACTCTGCCATAGGGATCTTGAGCTTATCCATCATGTTCCTGAAGAGGTCTCTGTACGACTTCATAAGCGACAACAATCCGACCAACGCTTCTAACGTCTATTAGTATTACATGGGGATATACCGTCTCTCCGACACGGCCGGAGGGCCTCTCACGGACCTTATCGATGTCATGCACAACTACGAGACGAACGCATCCGTGCTGACTTACAAGCACCGCGACCATTACATCCACTCGATTAACGTCTTCATCCTGGGCAT
>JAFSZR010000105.1 GCA_017459135.1 Lachnospiraceae bacterium
ACAAAAATATAATATAACAATTGTAAAAAAAAAGCAAGAGAATATATAAACAATTTCTTGTTTATTAAAATATAATATGTTAAAATATACTCTGTATATTTTTGTTTTTTGGAGGCGTTCATGGACGAGAATTACCTTGATGAACTTTTAAATACGGTTTCATCGGATGACAAAAAAAGAAAAAACAAAATAGATGAGTCGGTTGAAAAGGATTCCGGGATTAATTTGGATTTAAATGATTTATCGGATTTATCGCTGGATGAATTTGATGATTTGGATAATCTTGATCTTGGTGATTTGGACCTTGATGATATTGATTTTGATGATATTGATATAACAAGTCTTGACAGTAAACCTAAGAAAAAAGCTAAAAAAGAGATAGAAGAGGATTTTTCTTTGGATTCGCTTATTGATGAGCCTGAGCCGGAGTTTATGTCATATGTTGAATCAAAGCCGGAGCCGATACCTGAGCCGATACCCGAGCCGGAGCCGATACCAGAACCTGAGCCAATACCTGAGCCGGAGCCGATACCGGAACCTGAGCCAATACCTGAGCCGGAACCGATACCGGAACCTGAACCGAAGCCGGCATCTGAACCGCAAAATGATGGCGGTGAAGAAAATATATCCGTAGATGATATGGATTTGGATGATTTGTTTTCAGCACTCGGGATTGAAGATGACAACAAGGTTGAAGATGATTATATAAAGCAGGGTGCAGAAAATGTCGGTGGAATAGTAGGTGATTTGTCTGATCTCGGAGAAGCTTTCGGAATGGAAGGTGCATCGGATCCGTTAAGTGATTTGGATGAATTCGGTTCTCTTGATGATATTGCCGATATATCCGAGGTTAAGTCGGAAGCCGGTAAAAAAGCAAAAAAGGCAAAAAAAGAAAAAGGTGCTAAGGATAAATCCAAGGGTAAATCCAAAGACGAATCCGGAAAAGAAAAGAAAACATTGTCACAAATTCTTTTCGGTGAGCCTGATGAGGAAGAACTTGAAGAAGAAGAAAGGCTGAAAGAAAAGAAAGCAAAGAAAAAAGAAGAAAAAGCAAAGAAAAAAGAGGAAAATCAGGAAAAGAAAGCAGAAAAGCTTGAACTTAAAAAATCCTCTGACGATAAGAAAAAATCCGAAAAACTTGAAAAGAAAAAAGCAAAGGCCGAAGCGGCTGAGGAAGAGGCTAAAATCGAAGCTGCCGAAAACGGAAAACCTGTTTCGAAGATTGTTACGGGACTTGTATTTGCGGCATTTGCGGCACTTGCGTTGCTGGTTGTTTTCGGAACCAATATGGTTAATTATAAGAGAGTAATAAAAAAGGCGACCGATTACTTTGAAAGACAAAGATACAGGCTTGCTTATGATGAGGTAGCAGGTGTGGATGTTAAGGAAAAGGATCAGGAGCTTAAGGACAGGATTTATACTGTTATGTATGTCCAAAGACTTTATGAATCCTATGAAAACAACATGAAGATTAACCGTCCCGATAAGGCGCTCGATTCTCTTATAAGAGGTCTTGAAAAATATGATGAACATTATGAAGAGGCTGTAGAACTCGAGATAGTCGATGATATTAATTTATGTCGAGAAAACATAATTGCCGCGTTGGGCAATACTTTTGGTGTTTCGGAGGATATGGCATATCAGATTATGGGATATGAAGGACAGGAATATATAGATGCACTCAATCAATACAGCGGCATCGGAAGTACAGGTGAATAAATGATTGCGATTTTAGATTATGATGCGGGAAATATAAAAAGTGTTGAGAAAGCACTGGAGTATCTTGGAGAAAAGGCGGAAATAACAAGGGACAGAGATATTATTATGTCTGCAGATAAGGTTATTTTGCCGGGTGTAGGTAATTTTGGCGATGCCATGAATAAGCTTCACGAATATAAGCTTTGTGATGTTATTTATGACGTGGTTGATTCGGGAAAGCCTTTTTTGGGTATATGTCTCGGACTTCAGCTCTTATATAAGGAGAGTGAAGAATCACCGGGTACTTCGGGACTTGGTGTTCTTGACGGAAAGATTATAAGAATACCGGACGGAGAGGGGATTAAGGTGCCTCATATCGGATGGAATTCCCTTAAAATAAACGAAAAAGCACGTCTTTTTAAAGATGTTCCCGATAATTCTTATGTATATTTTGTACATTCGTATTATCTTAAGGCCGCAAATGAAGAAGAAGTTGCGGCTTCAACACATTATTCTGTTGATATTCACGCTTCGGTTGAGCGTGGAAATGTTTTTGCGTGTCAGTTCCATCCCGAGAAAAGCTCTGAGGTTGGTCTTAAGATACTCAAGAATTTTATTGAACTTTGATTTTGGAGGATAAATATGCATACTAAAAGAATTATCCCTTGCCTCGACGTTAATAACGGACGAGTGGTAAAGGGAATTAATTTTGTCAACTTAAAGGACGCAGGAGATCCTGTTTCGGTTGGTGCCGCTTATGACAAAGCAGGAGCGGATGAATTGGTCTTTCTTGATATTACAGCTTCCTCCGATTCAAGAAATATTGTCGTAGATATGGTAAGAAGAGTTGCCGAAAATGTATTTATACCATTTACGGTTGGAGGCGGTATAAGAACCGTTGATGATTTTAAGGCTATATTAAGAGAAGGTGCAGATAAGGTCTCCGTTAATTCGGCAGCAATTGATAATCCTTCTTTGGTAAGCGATGCTGCGGATAAATTCGGAAGTCAGTGCGTGGTTGTTGCCATAGATGCAAGAAGAAGAGAAGATAAAAGCGGCTGGACCATTTATAAACACGGCGGAAGAATCGATACCGGAATCGATGCCATAGAGTGGGCGATTAAAATGGATAAACTCGGAGCGGGTGAAATACTTCTTACAAGTATGGACTGCGACGGTACAAAGGCCGGTTACGATATAGAACTTACAAAACTTGTTTCCGAAAATGTTTCAATCCCTGTTATTGCATCGGGCGGTGCGGGAACAAAAGAGCATTTTTATGAAGCACTTACCGAAGGTAAGGCTGAGGCTGCACTTGCGGCTTCATTGTTCCATTATAAAGAACTGGAAATAATGGATTTAAAAAGATACTTGAATGATAAGGGCGTAGCGGTCAGATTATGATAAAGCTTATTGAAAATGAAATAACCATAGAAGAATATTTGGATTTACGTGAAAGGGTTCATTGGAAGCCGCTTTCAAAGAAGCAGGCAAGAATGGCGTTGGACAATTGTCTATTTAATGTTAAGGCCGTTGATGACAATGGTAATATACTCGGTATGGGACGTATAGTAGGAGACGGTGCCGTAATTTGTTATATTCAGGATTTAATTGTAATACCGGATTCTCAAAGAAATGGAGTGGGTACTCTTATAATTAAAAGATTAAAGGAATATGTGGACGGTATAAGAGAGGAAGGTACAACTATGATGCTTTGCCTTATGTGTGCAAAGGGACGTGAGAAGTTTTATGAAAAGAACGGTTTTACAATAAGACCGACGGATACTCTCGGTCCTGGGATGATTATGTATATTGAATAATAATGAATAAAAAAACTCCGCATAATTGCGGAGTTTTTTGAATGTTTAAGTCTATTCTGCAAGATATGGTTTAATTGTTGCCATGATTTCTTCTTCCTCTTCATTTTCGGTATGAATGTGAAGTTCAATAGGCTTAGAGATATCAAGACTGAAAATACCCATAATTGACTTTGCATCTATAACATATCTGCCTGAAACAAGATCGAATTCAGCACTGAAGCTGCTGATGTCATTTACAAAGCTTGTTACCTTATCAATAGAATTGAGTGATATCTTTACTGCTAACATATCAAATCCTCCTCGTGATTATTTTAATTTACAAATTAAATACGTATATGTTACTATAATATAAGTTTGGTGATGAAAAGTCAATATTAACAGGGAGATTTTTGGTAAAATGTCAGATGCTTTAAGAGAAAAAAGATTTACAATATATACGCTCGGTTGTAAGGTTAACCAATATGAATCGGATAGTATGGAAGATATTTTAAAGAATAACGGAGCGTTTTCGGTTCCTTCCGATGAAAAAGCAGATATTGTTATCATTAATACCTGTGCCGTTACCGGTATGGCTGAAAA
>JAFSZR010000106.1 GCA_017459135.1 Lachnospiraceae bacterium
GCGCCCATGGCGCGCAAACATAAAAGTCGGCAGGATTGATAATCCTGCCGATATTTTTTCGTATACTATGTATTTCTTTTCTCTAACATCTTTTTCAAACGCTCTATCTCAGCATCTTTCTGCTTTATCTCATTGTTCCTTTGCTCTATTATTGAACGACTTTCCTCGCGTCCCTGTTTAAGACCTTTCTCTATTCCTTCCTCATATCCCTCTTCACGAATGGATTTTTTATATAATTCCTCATCAAATTCAAATATGCTCATTGATATCACCTCAGCCTTATTTGCCAATAAGAAGTCCTTCAATATGTTATGCTTAATGCAATAGTCTACAGCAAGCGGTACTGCCTCTTCAAGCGAATAATCTTTTGAATACTCTCTTACTTTATCAACATATTGCATATACTGAAACAATGTCGGACATTTCCTTTTTACCTCTTCATTATAGCCCGAGTTGATATTTAATTGCAATACTTTTAACCCGATGTATCCCATTACAAACCACTGCTCAAGGCAGCACTGAAAGTGCTGTTTTGAGCTACAGGTACAGGGATTCCTTCAGACATGGAATGTTCAATAAATATCATTATGACAGAAGCAAAAAAGATAGGCTGTTACGACATTCGCCCGATTTATGTAAAATCAGCAACGAGTACTTGAAGATATTCGTTCAGAAACCGAACTGTTTGAGCGTAAGCGAGTTTTCGGTTTCGTGCGAATATCGAAAGTATGAGTGCGCTGATTTAATAAATCGATGGTGCGTTGTAACAGCCTATCTTTTTTATTTCTGTCATTTATAAAGACTAAATTCATTCCATGCCTGAAGGAACCCCTGTACCTGTCCCCCTGTGAAAAACAGACTTGAATTTATTCCTTAGATACTATAATCCCCCCGGTCTTGTAGATACTCTCCGCAGGTACCACTCCCCTCACGCAGGAAACGGGATATACATTGGAATGAGGTCCGATGACAGATCCCGGATTAAGAACGGAATTACAGCCAACCTCTACGAAATCACCGAGCATGGCACCGAACTTCTTTAAACCGGTTTCAATTTCCTCATCGGAATTCTTGACAACAACAAGAGTCTTATCACTCTTTACATTTGAAGTGATTGAACCTGCACCCATATGAGATTTGTATCCGAGTACAGAATCACCTACATAATTGTAATGAGGAACCTGTACGTTATCAAAGATAATTACATTTTTAAGTTCTGTTGAATTGCCGACTACACAATTATCACCGACAAGTGCATTGCCACGAATAAATGCGCACTGCCTTACTTCGGTACCCGCACCTATGATTGCTGGACCGGCCATATATACGGTATCAAAAACAGTTGCGGTCTTATGAATCCAGATATTATCCCCTCGCTTGATATAATCATCCGGACATTCCTTATCGATTATCTCACCGAGAGCAAGAATAATATCCTTAATCTGCGGAAGAACCTCCCATGGATATGTAAGCTTTTCAAGCCACTCCTTTGCCTTGGTATGTTCAAGACTGTACATAGCCTTAATCGTAATATCTGCCATAATTAACTCTCCTTTTTCTTCGCATACTTACTCTGCTTTTCATAATAAATCTTTGACTTATCAAAAATATAAGTAATCTTATATTGATTATCGAGTTTTTTAACAAGCTCCGTATTGTTAATAACAAAGCTGTTCATCTTCTTTGTATACTCATCTTTGGAAATACTTCCGTCGGCAACACCGGTAAGACCTTTTTCCCAGCTTGCCGTCATCTCGGCACGAAGCAGACTGTTAATGGAATAATAAACCACATCATAAATTATCTCACCAAGAAATGTAGGAGTAACAATCTGCGTCTTTTTATTAAGCTGAATATATTTGTTGGTAACAAGCTTGGTTATTATGCTGTCTCTTGTTGCACTGGTTCCGATACCGGAGCCCTTAATCTGACTTCTTAATTCTTCGTCTTCGATAAGTTGTCCCGCATTTTCCATGGCAAGGATAAGAGTACCTGAAGAATATCTCTTCGGTGCCGAAGTCTCACCCTCTTTAATAAATAACTCGGAAGCGGTAAGCGTATCCCCTTTTTTCAAAGTCTTTAACCTTTCAAGCATCTCCTGAGAAAGCTTGTTTTCATCCTGATCGCCCGAGGACTTGTCATCATTTCCGTTATCCGTTTCATTGGAATCCGAATCTTTTCCTGTCTTGTTTTCAGTTCCCATCTGGGCAGCTACAAGCTTTGTATTGGCGATTACAAGATATCCCGGTTTATCAAGTCTCTTGAAATTAGCAAAGAAGCTCTCAAGCTTATCATCGTTTTCCTTAGTAAGTACAAGTGCTACTTTTTCATATTCCGCCGCCGGATAGAAAATGCTTAAAAATCTTCTTGCAACTATATCATAAACCTTTTTTGCCGTATCCGAAACGGAATTAAGAGCACCGAAGCCCTGTCCGGTCGGAATAATTGCATAGTGGTCCGTAATCTGTTTGTCATTTACATACTTGGACTTTGCAATACCTTTATATCCGCCCTGAGCTATAATATTATCCGCAAACGCAGAAAGTGCCGGATATTTTTTAAGTCCGCTTATATTCTTGTATATTTCCTTTGAAACCGCAGTTGATAAAACTCTGGCATCGGTTCTCGGATAAGTTACAAGCTTCTTTTCATAAAGCTCCTGAACAATATTTAACGTATCCGTCGGACTTATCTTAAACAAACGCGAGCAGTCATTTTGAAGTTCGGCAAGATTATATAACATAGGCGGCTGCTTTTTTTCGGTCTTCTTTTCTATTTTAGAAGCCTTTAATTCATGCCCATTCTGTCCCTTTGAAAGTTCCGAAAGCTTATCTATAAGCCCTTGAGCATCTTCTTTTTTCTTAAAGCCGTTTTCTTTATATAAAAGAGGTGATTCAAAATATTCCGATTTATCCGTAGTTCTCCACTCCGCATCAAAGCCGTCAAGCTTTGCAAGCACACGATAAAAAGGAGTAGGTACGAACTCTCTTATTTCTCTTTCTCTTTTGACTATCATACCGAGTACACATGTCATAACACGTCCGACAGCTATGACACATTTATCCGCTTTAAGATAATTCTTTACGGTCTGACTGTATTTTAAAGTAAGTGCTCTTGAGAAATTTATACCCATAAGATAATCCTCCTGAGCACGCAAAAAAGCAGAGTCACTTAAATTGTCATATGCAGACAATTCTTTGGCCTCTTTTATTCCTCTTAGAATTTCCTCCTCGGTCTGCGAGTCTATCCACACTCTTTTCTTAGGAGTTTCAGGACTTACATTTGCCATCATATCAACAAGTCTGTATATGTATTCTCCCTCACGTCCCGAGTCGGTGCACACATAGATACAACCTATATCTTCTCTGTTTAAAAGCTTTTTAACGACATTAAACTGCCTGCTTGCCGCACCGATTATCTCGTATTTATATTCAGTTGGTACAAAAGGAATCGTAGCCATACTCCAACGCTTAAGATTTTCATCATAAGCATCCGGATAACTCATAGTTACAAGATGTCCCACACACCATGTAACTATCGAATCGCCGGTTTCTATAAAACCGTCTTTACCTCCGGCATTGTCGGCTCCTTTTACTCCGAGAGCTTTTGCAAATTCCCTTGCAACACTCGGTTTTTCGGCTATATATAAATTCTTCAATTTGCTTCTCCTTTAAGCAGCCTTATTATCTCATCAGCTATTTCATTAACACCTAAGTTGTCCGTATCTATAACCCGATCGGCAGACTCTTTATAATAGTTTTCCCTTTCAGCCAAAAGAGAAGTTATCTTTCCGAGCTTATCATCAACCTTTAAAAGAGGTCTGCCCGTATCATATTTTACTCTTTCGTATATTACGGATGGCGATGCAGCAAGATATACGGAAAATCCGATTTCTTTTAACAAAACCGCATTATTGTTATGGCATGGCATTCCTCCGCCCGTAGAAAGAATTATTTTTTCATCGGAAGTTAAAAGACTCTTTAAGAATTCAGTTTCCATATCTCTGAAGCTCTGTTCACCGTATTCTTTAAATATATCGTTTATGCTTTTTCCTTCCTGCTTTTCAATATACTTATCAGAATCAACAAGCTTATATCCGAGTTTTCTTGCAAGCACCCTGCCTACAGAGGATTTTCCGCTTCCCATAAATCCAATCAATATAATAATATCTTCCAAAACAAAATCCTCCCGAGTTTTCAAGTAACTACAAGCCGATATAAATTGTCTTATTATATCGGCTTGAAATTTTATAATTTTTATTTACTAATATTTCTTATGGTTTTACTGTTCAAACAGGAATTCCTCATATGTAGGAAGCGGCCAATCCTTCTCGCCCACAAGCTTTTCAAGCTCATCTGCCGGCTCTCTTGCCACGTCCATATATGCAGCTACGTAATCTCTGTAATATGTAGCCCACTCCTGAGGTGTGGAATTATGATTAACCGCATCATCCACACGTCGTTTGAGCTCAACGATAGCTACCCTGAACTTTGTAAGTCTTTCATCAAGTTCGTTTACAAGAGCTATCTGTGCACTTGCGGAAACACCGATTCCTTTAAGATCTCTTATGCCCGCTGCTGCCCTTGCTTCATAATCCATAACAGCAGGTATAATCTGCTTGTTAGCCATCTCTATCATGGTAAGTGCTTCAAGATTAATGGTCTTTGCATAGCTGTCAAATAATACATTTTCTCTTAATCTCAATTCACTCTCATTCATAATTCCGAATCTTCCGAAAGCCTTAATAGATTTTTCGCTTGTAAGATAAGGAATTGCATCGACGGTAGTAGGTATGTTAGGAAGACCTCTTTTTGCTGCCTCCTCAACCCAATCCTGTGAATATCCGTTACCGTTAAATATGATATCCTTGTGCTCTCTGATCATATCGGCAACCATCTTCTTTGCAGCGGCCTCAAAATCTTCTGCTTTTTCAAGCTCGTCAGCCATATCGCAAAGAGTATTTGCAACTATTGTATTTAAAGTAGTCATAGGAAGACCTACGGACTGTGATGAACCAACCATTCTAAACTCAAATCTGTTACCTGTAAATGCAAAAGGTGATGTTCTGTTTCTGTCGGTAGCATCCATCTTAAACGGTGGAATAGCCGAACATCTAGGCTCATAAACCCTGCCCTTTATGGCTCTTGTCACTTCACCGTTTTCGATTATCTGATTAACCAAATCATCCAGCTGATCTCCGAGGTAAACCGAAATAATTGCAGGTGGCGCTTCATCGCCTCCGAGTCTGTGATCATTTCCCGGCGAAGCAGCCGAAAGTCTTAATAATTCGGCATTGTTATGTACTGCAGCAAGTACTGCTGCAAGAAAAAGATGAAACTGCAAATTCTTCTCCGGATTCTTTCCCGGTGATACAAGGTTTTCTCCGTCGGATGTCGAAAGCGACCAGTTATTGTGCTTACCCGAACCGTTTACTCCTCTGAACGGTTTCTCATGCAAAAGACATGCAAATCCGGTTCTTGCCGCTACTCTCTTAAGAGTATCCATAAGGAGCTGGTTCTGATCGCAGGCGATATTGGTAGTTTCATATATAGGTGCAATCTCATGCTGTGCCGGAGCTGCCTCGTTATGCTGAGTCTTTGCAGGTATTCCGTAAGCCCAAAGATCCTGGTTAAGTTCATTCATAAAGTACGAAACCTTATCCTTGACAACACTGAAGTATTGATCTTCCATCTCCTGTCCCTTAGGTCCTGCCGCACCGTAGAGCGTACGTCCGGTAAGCTTAAGGTCAAGTCTCTTTTCATACTTTGCTTTATCTATCAAGAAGTATTCCTGTTCAACTCCTACAGAAGCATTTATTCTGTCGATATCATCTTTTCCGAAAAGTGAAAGGATTCTCTTAGCCTGAGTACTTACTGCTTCCATGGAACGAAGAAGCGGTGTCTTAAAATCAAGCGATTCACCGGTATATGATATGAATATTGTCGGAATGCAAAGCACCTTACATCCGTTCGGAATATCCTTTACAAATGCAGGAGAAGTACAATCCCATACGGTATAACCTCTTGCCGAGCAGGTATTTCTTACACCGCCGGTAGGGAAAGATGAACCGTCAGGCTCTGCCTTTATTAATTCCTTACCCGTAAACTCGGTTATAAATGTACCGTCTCCGACAGGATCCGTAAATGAATCATGCTTTTCTGCCGTAAGGTTTGTAAGTGGTTGGAACCAATGTGTATAATGAGTTGCTCCAAGCTCCTTTGCCCACTCACGCATAGCTATTGCAACCGAATCCGCTATCTCCGTATCAAGCGGCGCACCGTAATCAAGTGTCTTTTTTAACTGCTTAAATACTGCTTTAGGAAGACGTTCTCTCATGATTGCCTCACTGAAGGCACGTTTTCCGAGCATTTCTACTGAAACATCCATATCATTTACCTTTCATTTTAAAATATATTTCCAATTCAGCTTATGTCTTTATTCAAAAATATTACCTATCTAAAATACTATATTTTCGTATAAAAGGCAAGTATATTAAGAATAACCAAAATGTTCTACGGCAGGTAAGAAACCCACCTTTGACTTATTAACTTTTCCGTAGGATTTGCCGGAACTCTTATAACGATGATACCATTGTTTTTTAATATGGAATAATTGATATTGTCCTTAAAATTAATTTCATCGCTTCTTAAAAGCACTGCATCAATTCCGTATTTTTTAATACAGTCTATTATCTCATTATCGATTTTGTCCGTTTCACTTATACATACGGCATCAAAGCATTCGGCGAGACTGACGCTTTCTTTGTTAAAGTCCTTTTTTATATATGAAACCTCAAATCCTTCATCCGCAGCAGCTATATTAAACCATGTTTTTTCCTGCTGTCTTTTATAATAAAATGCAATTTTCATAGTTTCTACCTTTTCCTATTCAAAATATTTTGAATAGTATTTGTATTAACCATGTTTTTTATCCCTTACATCCATATAATACATTCCGAATTCTTTGGTAATGAATTTATTCTTTATCATAAGATTAAGAGTTTCCTTAAATTCATTATAACTTAGGTTTGACGCAGCCATTTCCTCAAGGATCGAAGATATTCTGTCAGCATATCCGTTTGCATCAAGAACATTGTCACGAACCATAATATTTGCCTTATAAGCATCCTTAAAATAAAGATTGACTCTCTTTGATTCGGTAACCTTATCATCCACATCCATTCCGAAACCAAAGAAATTAATAAGCTGCTTTGCCGAGTTATTTGTAAAATAAATACCCGGCCCTATACCGTACAGATTTTTGTAATAGTTAAGATCGCTGTCAACATTGCTTTGATTATAATCAGGCAGATAAGGTCTGAACAAATCCGTAACCAGACTCTTTGTATTAAACGCCTCATAATCCGTATTGATATTTGCAGGCTGCTTTTTAAGATACTTGATTCTTCCCACCTTAAATGTCGAAAGCACCAAATGTCTAGGCTCCTGCTCTATCAAAAGCATATGAAACTCGTTTCCTTCCACCCAGATATAAGCAGGCGTCTGACTGATATTATATGTTTCGCATCTGTCAATTATCGCAAGCTTATGATCTCTTTTAACTTTATATTTGTGTAAAGTCTTTTTTATCCTCTTAAGATTATACTGCTTAACGGTTTCTGCAGTTAACGGTTCAGGCACAACAACCTTTGCACGCTTTTCATTTTCATCGGATTCACCGTCTGCCCCTGAATTATTTTGAGCCTCCGAATCCGCTTTTGACATTTTGTCTTTTTTAGACAATGATTTTTTGCTCTCTTTAATATCTTTCTTAAGCATTGCCTTGTAGTCTATATCTACCTTGGAAACCGCAACGACTTTCGGCACGCTTCCGTGTTTTGCAACTTTCTTTATCTTCTTTGATTTAGCCTTTTTGCTTACAAGAGCTTTTTTATTTGATTTCTTTTTCTTTTTTTCTTTTTTAGACTTTTTATCTTTAGTTTTTTTGTTTTTTATTTTCTTATTTTTTGCTTTTTTCTTTTTTCTTTTTCCTGTATATTCTTCATCTTCGGAATCCGACATTTCTTCATTGTATTCATCGCCTTCTTCATTGTTTTCCGAGTCCTCGTACTCAATCTTAAATCCGGCATAAATATCCTTTGGA
>JAFSZR010000107.1 GCA_017459135.1 Lachnospiraceae bacterium
TTACTATATAAATTGCAAAACTGAATTTACATATAAAATGATAATCGATTACCGATAATACTATCATTACAAAAAATCCAAGTCCTACACCCACAGCCTGTTTAAATGTAAAGCTTGAGTCGGCACTGTTAACGGCAACAACACCGATAACCATTATACCGATAACCATTATCAACAATTTAAAGTTATAATCCTTGAGATTGAATTTTGTGAACATTTTTATCCTTCTTCTTTAAAAGCTTAAATATGCTTAAGCTGTAGTCCTCATATGCGTTTTCCGTTGTTTCCCCGGCAATTCTTTTGGCTATATAATTATATGCCTTTCCGGATTTGGTTCTCGTACCGGCTACCATTTCTCCTCTGTTTGTCGAGATAACTATGGATTCGTCATCCATAACCGTACCGATAAGATTTACCGAAAGAATATCTACAACATCATCCACCGACATCATATCACCACGCCTGACCATATTCATTCTGATTTTGTTTATTACAAGGTCAATACGAGGCATTTCGCAGGAATTTAAAATTCCTATTATTCTGTCTGCATCCCTTATAGCTGAAACTTCGGGAGTTGTAACAATTATTGCTCTTTCGGCAGCCGCAATCGCATTTTTAAATCCATGCTCTATTCCTGCGGGGCAATCAATTATTATGTAATCGTATTCCGGCTTCAAATTCTCAATCAGTTTTTTCATCTGTTCCGGTGTAATCGAAGTTTTATCCCTTGTTTGAGCCGCCGGTAAAAGTGCAAGTCTCGGACAACTTTTATCTTTAATAATAGCCTGTTTTGATTTACAGGTACCTTCGATTACATCTACTATATTGTAAACTATACGATTTTCAAGGCCCATTACAACGTCAAGATTTCTTAAGCCTATATCCGTATCTATCAATAGAACCTTAAATCCCAAATCAGCCAACGCGCTTCCAATATTGGCAGTTGTAGTTGTTTTTCCTACGCCGCCCTTTCCGCTTGTTACAACTATTACTTCACTCATTTACAAATCCTCCTAATAAACATTATAAACAAAGGCGTTCGGATTACCTTTTACACCGGCTTTTGCATTTCCGTTTAATTCACCGATTACAATGATATTTCCTTTAGATATAACCGATGCGCCCTGTTCGATATTGCCGACGATAATTATACTTGTTGCGGCATCAATGGCTTGTCCGTTTTTTAGGTTACCCACATAAAACAGACCGTCCTTATCGGTTTGTAAATCAGCAAAGCTTTTCACTTTACTTTCATTTGTAATTGAATTTTGATTTATATTAAGTCCTTTTTTATTTAATAGGACAAGTAATTTATCTTTTTCTTCATCCGTTAAAATCTTTCCTTCAAAGGCTACATCTATGGGCTTTTTATTTGCATAATAGTGTTTTTTGTTTTGAAGTTTCTTATCAAGCTCATTCATTATTTCGTCAAATGAAGCTTCCTTTGCTATTATCAAACGAATCCCCTGATTATTACCTTTGATAATAACGGGATTTATCATCATTCACCTCACAATATATATTAATCTGAATATTTAACATTACCTTTCATTTCAGCTCCGTTAAGCTTATCCGGATCGTACATATATGCATATACAAAACCCGCAAGTTCAATTGCGTTACCCGAAGAATATCCGTTTTGAAGTACGCATGTTACAGATACTTCAGGATTTTCATAAGGTGCATAAGAAATGAACAACGCATGGTCAGGTCTGATTTCACTTTCCTGTGCGGTTCCGGATTTTCCGGCAACTGAGACATTAACTCTGTTAACAAGCTCACTTCCCATTGTATTTAATGTAATAACTCGTCTCATACCGTTATGGACCGAAGTCCATGTTGAAGATTGTAATTTAACGTCATTTAATAATTCAGCCTGATTATCTCGTATTACATTTCCCTCATAATCGGTTACTTTATCAATAAGCGTTAGATTATAACATTTACCGCTGTTTGCAACCGTAGTTACATATCTTGCCAGTTGAACGGGTGCATAAGAGTTTTTACCCTGACCTATGGCACTTCTTACAACGTCGTTATCCGAAATGTGCGGTTCTATTTCCGGAAGTTCAACACCCGACAAGTCACCCAATCCAAACATTTTTGCATATTTTTCCAATCTGCCCAATCCATATGAATCACTGTAGGTTCCGTCATCTTTCCATGCAAGAGAATAACCCACCTGATAATAGAATACGTTACATGAACGCTGAATTGCTGCCTCAACATCAAGTGAACCGTGTCCGCTCGGATAAATCCAGCACTTTGGAGCAGGATCGATTTTATCAAATTCACCCGGACAATATACATAAGTGCCCTGATCGATTACTCCTTCCGACAGTCCTGTTATAGACGAAAGTATCTTATATGTCGAACCCGGTGCAAGTCTTTGCTGACAAGCTCTGTTATATAAAGGCGTTGTTTTATCTTCAAGCAAGGTGTTATAATATGCCGCATCAACCTCGTTGGTCATATAATTATTGTCATAGCTCGGATAACTTACCATTGCCAGAACATCACCGTTATTTACATCCGTAACAACTATTGAGCCCGAACATGGATCAAGCGCAAGCATAGCCGGAGTTATATCAAGGTTTTGAATCTTTTTCATCATGAACTCATAAGCACCGTATTGTCCGTTTCTGTACTCTTCGAGTTCCTTATCGGAATCGGGATTAAGAATTCCCTGTAAATAAAGAAGATTTATTACATCATCACCCGATATTTCACCTGATTTTATCATATTTTTAATAACCAGTTTGTCGAATTCGGTATCTTGACTCAGATAATTATTTACATAATCACACAAAAGCGTATAAATCTCATCGGAATCATAGTAATTACTTTGTGCATCAAGTTTTGAAATATCAATCGCTTCGACGCTTATGGCATATTTTAAATAATGTTCAAGAGAAGTTTCATCGTTTGTATATTGAATATATTCAGGATCATCCGCAGTAATAAGCTCGGAATTAAAGACATCATTCTTACTTAATACCTCGCAGATATATTCCATATATTCTTTGTTTTCGTTAGATAAAGCCGAAACTGGAGTAAAATCCTTTGTAAGAATTTTATTAATTTCGGAAAGAGTATTATCTTTTGAAGATACAAACCTTTTATAAATATCTTTTTCCAAAGCCGAAGCACTGCTTTCGGACATTTTATCGATTGAAAGATAGTTGTTGTTAAACAAACCAAAATAAACATCTGCAATAGGTATTTTGGTGTTTTCACCGGCTTCTACGGAAGATACCGGAGCAAGATTTGCAAGTATTATTGATGCTATTTCTTTTTCAAGTGTATCATAGCAATACTTCTGAAGATCCGCATCTATGGTAAGGTAAACATCATTTCCCGCTTCTGCGGATTTTTTGTCAATTGTCTCGATGACCTTACCGAGATTATCAACATACATGGTTTCGTAACCCGCTACGCCTCTTAATTCGGACTCGCAGTATTGCTCTATTCCTGTTTTTCCGACAACCTCTTCACCGTTATATTTTTCATCTTCGGGAAGGCTTTTATTGTATTCCTGTAATTCTTCATTGGAAATTCTTCCCACATAACCTATGATGTGCGCAAAGTACTCGGCATCATTATATCTTCTTAACGATTTTACGCTTACTTCCATTCCCAAAAGTTCGTCACCGTACTCGGTAATCGCCGCATTACTCTGCTCGCATATATCATAAGCGATGGTTACGGGAACATATTGCTGATATCTGTTTAACCAAAGCTTATATCTGCAAGAAATAATCTTCATGGTTTCTTCTTCGGTATATTCATCAGAAACCTCAAATCTTACGGTCTTAAGATAATCAACGACATCCTTAGCTGTTGCGTTCTTCTTTTCATCTTCAAGCGAGTCAAAATCGGTTACGGAATAAACATTCTTCTTAAAGTTTTTCAGCTGGGCATCTTTTACGGTGAATTTGTATTCTCCGGACTCGGTTAATTCAATCGGGAAATCAACATATATCTCATCACCGTTTGATTCGAGTATGTTTATGGTCCTGTACAGAATTTGATTCTTTAAATCATTTTCGGTCATACCAAGCTCATTTGCCCTGTTTTCGATATTCGGATCATTACCGTAAACTACCGAATATGAAAGTTCATTATAAGCCAAAAGCTTACCGTTTCTGTCATATATATTTCCTCGAACCGAGTCGATATTTAACGTCTTTTCGGATTTATAAATAAAGTTTTCCATATGTTCTTCGCCTTCGATTATCTGAAGGACAAAGAGTCTTCTGATAAGAATTGAAAATATAACAATAACAACCACAGTAACCGGAAACAGTCTGTGCTTGACATAGTCCAATATTATTTCTTTTATGGAAGATAATATTTCACGAATCATTTAGCTTCCTTACCTCTGTCTTTCTCTTTTAAGTGTCTGTTTACTATAACATAAAATTTATAAACAATAACAGTTAACAATGCCGTAACCAGTGCCTCCGGAAGCATTATATTGAAGAAATAATCCGAAAGCTCAAGTCTTCTTTTAAGAAGAAAATACATGATATAAACCATAAAATTAAAAACAATATCATCTGAAATAATTACCATTAACGGAAGAAAAACGTCTTCAATAATATAGTTTTTATGAAAGAAACCGTTAACATAACCGATTATCATATAAATAAACATAAACGGTCCCATAATGCTTGACATGAAACAGTCAACGATAAAGCCACAGAAAAATCCAACCAGCATACCTTCTCTTCTGCCGCGCATAAGACCGAAGGACATGGTTAATATCAATAAAAGATTCGGAGTAATACAATTTATATCATGAAATCCGAAGATTGTTGACTGTAAAGTGAAATTTATAATTATGAGCAGTCCGATGGTTATTGCTCTTCTCATAATCCGCCTCCAAAATACTAAAAAATGCTAACAATTTCGATAAGATAAATCAAAACACGTTTGGATTAATTAACATCTTTACCCAATTCATCCGTGATAATCAATACCTCGGAAATGTTATTAAAATCAACGGCAGGCGTAATGGTCGCCGTTATGGTAAGATTATTTGAATCATATGTGATTTCGGATATATAACCGACGGTTATTCCCTGATGAAATCTTTCGGAAATATGCGAAGTTACTACTTTATCACCTACGGTAATCTTGGCATCTTTATCGATGTTTTTAACAACAAGCACACCGTTTTGGTACGTGTTAAGATTTCCTTCTATTGTACATAAAGCATTTGACGGCATAATTTTTGCGCTTATATTGCAATTATCGTCAATTACTGCTCTTACTTTTGAATAATCGTCATAGCACTCGACAATAATTCCGGCAAGACCGTCATGACACATAACATTTGCACCTACAAACATACCGTCCTTTGTTCCTTTGTCTATATAAAATATTGAAAACCAAGATGTTGAATCCTTAGCGAAAACATGAGCTGCGGTTTTGTTATACTCCGGATAACTTTCGTCAAGTTTATATAAAGCACGAAGTTCTTCTAACTCGGCAAGTTTGTTTTGGTATATGGTTATCTGCTCTCTGCACGCATCAAGCTCATCTCTTAACTTCTGATTTTCTTCGTTTAATTCTTCGATTTCCTTTAAATTATCAAGTTTTGAATCAGTCCATACACCGATTTTATTTATTCCCTGCTGAATAGGCGAAACAATCATATTGGTATATTTTTTAATTATGGCAATCTTATCTCCGGCAAAAAAGGAAATAAGAATAAAAGCAACGCACAATAATGTCATTGCCAAAAGTAAGTATTTGGGACTTATATCTTTTTTTCTGTCATATCTCATTTTATAATTCCTCTTTCAAGCAAGCTTATATAACAGTTATTTCCGACAATTATATGATCGGATAAATTTATATCCATAATTTGGGCTGCCTCTTTTATCTTAATAGTTGCAGCAATGTCGGATTTACTGGGTTCAGGTGAACCGGATGGATGATTATGAACAAGTATAAAATTTACGGCCTCGTATTTCAAAGCTTCTATTAAAATTTCTCTCGGTGAAATTGATGATGAACTGACCGTTCCTTCCGAAAGCATAATTTCTTTAATCAGCATATGCGAATTGGAAAAAAGCATTAAATATACTCGTTCTTTTGTCAGATATTTGCATTTTTCCATATAATAATCGGCTATTTTCTGCGGATTATCAAAACACAAATCCCGCCTTAACTTTTCTCGGTTGATTCTTTTACTAAGTTCAGCAACGGCAAGTATCTGTGAGGCCTTGGTATTACCTACACCTTTAATTGAAAGCAAATCTTCCCGTCGCATAAAAAATAAACCGTTTAATCCCTTATGTATAAGATGATTATTAAGAATCTTGTTGGCAAGGTCAATTGAACTTTCTTCTCTGCTTCCGGTTCTTAAGATAATAGCCAAAAGTTCCGCATCGGAAAGTGTTTCAATTCCGTTTAAAACAGCCTTTTCGTAAGGCCTTTCGCAGCTTGCGATATCTTTAATCAAATTACTCATTATGTCTTCTCCTTCTACCTCTCCGGAGTGCATAGACATAATAATTATCAATCTATTATTTTAACATAAAACCAAGTTCTTTTCCATCATTTTTTGAAGTGCCATCATGATTCCGAATTTGGCATGCGGATAGGTAAGACCACCTTGGAAATAAACCGCATAAGGCTCTTTCATAGGCGCATCGGCACTAAGCTCAATGGATGCTCCCGATACAAAAGCTCCGGCAGCCATTATAACCTGACTGTCATATCCCGGCATATCCCATGGAACAGGAGTTACAAAACTGTCAACAGGAGCCGCAGCCTGTATACCTTCACAAAATGCCTGAATTAATTCAGGTTTCCCGAACTCAATTGCCTGAATAATATCATGTCTTGATTCTTTTGAATCGGGAACAGATTTATATCCGAGTTTTTCAAAAACATTGGCTGCAAAAATCGCACCTTTTAAAGCAGCTGCGGTAACGGTTGGAGCCATAAAGATACCTTGTGCCATACTTCTTGTAACACCGAGAGATGCTCCGACCTCTTTTCCAAGTCCCGGACTTGTGAGTCTGTAAGCGCAATTTTCTATGCATTCTTTTGTACCGCAAATATATCCGCCTATAGGAGCCAGACCGCCTCCCGGATTTTTTATAAGAGAACCGACTACCATGTCCGCACCCACCTCGGATGGCTCAATGGTTTCAACAAATTCTCCGTAACAATTATCAACCATACAAATAACATCAGGCTTAATACCCTTTATAAAGCTTATTACATCACCGATTTCTTTGACAGAAAGCGTATGTCTTGTATCATAGCCTTTGGAACGTTGGATTTCTATAAGTTTTGTATGCTCATTTATGCTGTTTTTTATTCCTTCAAAATCAA
>JAFSZR010000108.1 GCA_017459135.1 Lachnospiraceae bacterium
ACAAACCAGGTCAGCAATCTTTTTTAATGCATCGGCTCCGTTTTCCATACATACGGATGTACCGACGGTTTCCATCATCTCCAGATCATTCATACTGTCGCCGAACCCATATGTATCTTCATCCGTTAAACCGTAATAATCTCTTACAAGTTTAACGCCTTTGCCTTTATCGAATTTTTTGTTGACAAGCTCACCGTTTATACAGCTGTGAGCCTTTACTTCCTGAATCACAAAGGTAAAGTCCTTTTCCAAAAGCCGTTTAGCTTCATCCAGCTGTTTTTCATCGGTACACATCATTATTATTTTATAAATCGGACTGTTATCATACTCCTTCATGGATTTAATTCCGAGATTTTCGGATAAAGCCTTTCTCCATCTTTCGATTTCGCTGTTTCCTTCCGGCTGATCCTTTAAAAACTCATCCATATTATCATCGCCCCAGGAGCCGTCTTTTGCTTCGATAGTGCAAAATACTCCGTTATTATGAAGTGCTTCAAGCGCTATGTCTCTTTGTTCATTTGACATCGGACAGTCAAACAAAACCTCATCACCGACCGTAACATATCCGCCGCTGCTTCCTACCACTCCGTCAAATCCGTATTTTAAAAGCGGTTTAAGCATATCAAGATTTCTGCCTGTACAAAGGAACACCTTATTTCCCTTAGCCTGTGTCATTTTGATTGCGTAAATCGCACTGTCGGGCGGAACATTTTCACCCGCAACCGTAAGCGTTCCGTCAATATCAAGAAAAATCAATTTCATGTTTAAATCGACCCCCTCTCAATTATTTCATAACCAAGCATTACTCTGCTTATAACATGTTTGTTGTCATCGGAATCCATCATTTCCTTTAAGATTTTACATGCTGTAATTCCGCATTCCTCATAAAAAAGCTGAACGGTTGTAAGCTGTGGTTCGGAAATAATATCCGTCCAATTGTTTCCTACACCGGCTACAGATATATCACGCGGAACTTTTTTTCCGGCTTCTTTTATAGCCTGAATGGCTCCGTGAGCAATATTATCCGTTGCACATATAACTCCGTCTACTTTGTTCCCGGATTCGAGAATGCTTTTCATAACCTCATATCCGCCTTCCATTGAAAATTCGGATATTCTTTTTATGAGCTTATCATTATCAAAGCCGGCTTCATCCCATGCCTTTTCAACGCCCATACGTCTTGCTTTTCCGGCCGCAAGATCTTCCTCGGTAACGCCAATATAGGCAAGATGTTTTCTCTTTTTAAGCATTATCTGTGTCAGCTTATATAATGCATTTTTATCATCGTTGTAAACACATGGAACACTTTCAAAATTCTGGCCTGTAACCACAATAGGAATTTTGCAATTTTTAATTGATGAAGCAAGATACGGTGTCATAACGGTACCCATTAGGATAATTCCTTCGATTCCGTTACGCTGCATGGATTCAATATATCCAACCTCCTTTTCCTGCTTAAAATCGGTACAACCGAGAATAAGCGTATAATCCCATTTTTCAATCGACTGCGCTATACCCTTCATAATTTGAGTAAGCGAGTCCGAATGAATCTTTGGAACAATAACACCGATTTGTCCGCTTTTGCCTGTTCTCATAGTCTGAGCAGTCTGATTTGGTACATAATTGTTTTTTTCAACTATTTCACTTATTCTGTTTTTCTTTTCTTCGCTAAGAGAACCTCCGTTAAAAAATCTGCTTACTGCCGCTGAAGAAACACCTGCCTCTTTTGCTATATCTTTAATTGTCATATTACATTCCTCCCAAAAGCCGTATATTAAGTCTGAATATTATATTAAAATTTAGTAAGCATCCACTTAAATTCATGTCCGTAAAGCTTTACGGCACTTGCTTTTATACTTTCACCGGTTATCAAATCAATATAGTCTTCTTTTTCATCAATCCATGCTACTTCTTCACAATCATTAAAATTAAACAGTGCAATCAGCTTTTCGCCTCTGTAATATCTTCCTATTCCGAGCACATGATCGTTCCAGGTCTCGACAATCCATGTATCCGCCTTACTATCAAAGACTCTGTGTTTTGATCTTAACTTAATAAGATTATGTAATTCGGTAAATATTCTGTTTTCTCTTGTACCCTTCTTATTTCTTTTGGCAACGCTCTTCCAATCAAGATTACCTCTGTGAAGATATCTGCTGTCGTCCGCCTTTTTATCATCTTCATGATAGGTATAATCATTAAGCTGACCTATTTCATCACCACTGTATAAAACAGGAATTCCGCTTTGTGTTAGTAAAAATGCATGAAGCATAATATCAAGCGTAATTGCCCTGTCAAGCTTAACCGGATTTTGTTCATATTCTGAAGCTTCAATTCCGCAAAGTGAAGCTGTCGTTCCGCAAAGCCTTGCATCCTTAAGCTTAGGGTCGTCATTATATAATTCTCCTCTTCCGTCACAGCCGTAAATCTTTCCGGAAAGATAATCATTCAAATATTTCTTATGAGCCGCCTCATCAATTCCGAACTGTTTTAGATACTCATAATCAAGTCCCCAGCCGATATCATCATGACATCTTAAGTAATTAAGAAATACATAATCCTTAGGAAGTGCAAATACCGTACCAAGCTGATGTTTCATAAGCCTAACGTCCTTAGTTGCAACAGTGTGCCATGTGCTTGCCATGGTTGTAACATTGTAAAGCATGTGACATTCCGGTTTTTTAACCGAACCGAAATACGGAACAACCTTGGATGGTTCCATAACAACCTCGCCTAAAAGCAATGTACCCGGACAAACAACTTCCGCAGCTATTCTCATAATTCTTACCAGAGAATGAACCTGAGGAAGATTTCTGCATGTAGTATTAAGCTCTTTCCATATATACGGAACAGCATCCAGTCTTATGATGTCAACACCCTGATTGCAAAGATAAAGCATATTTGCCGTCATATCGTTGAAAACCGTAGGATTATGATAATTCAAATCCCATTGATACGGATAAAATGTAGTCATAACAACCTTATTTGCCTCAGGACACCATGAAAAATTACCCTGCGCTGTCTGAGGGAAAACCTGCGGAACCGTTTTTTCAAACTCATTCGGTATATCCCAGTTATCATAGAAGAAATATCTGTCCTGATACTCTTTTTCTCCGTTACGCGCTCTTACTGCCCACTCATGATCTTCACTTGTATGATTCATAACAAAATCAAGACAAAGACTCATACCGTTACTGTGACATTCCTTTGCAAGCTCGGACAAATCCTTCATGGTACCAAGCTCATCCTGGACATTACGAAAATCCGAAACAGCATAACCGCCGTCGCTTCTTCCCT
>JAFSZR010000109.1 GCA_017459135.1 Lachnospiraceae bacterium
AATACAAGAACAACATCATCAAACATATTAAGCGTATCAAGTGTCTGCTGATCCTGTGAGGATAAGTCAGATGCTAAAAGATACTTGGTGAACTCTGAGAAAGAAATCGATATGGTCTTTGCGTCCTTATCATATTTTCCCTTAATGTTTACATCTGAATCACTAAGTGTTACATCAGTGCCGTTGAATTTAATTGTGCCGGTTCCTTCTGAACCGTCTGAGACTATGGTTAAATTACCGTTTGCGTCGACGATGATTTTCATTTCTTCACCGGTTAAACCAAGCTCTGAACTTGAAAGAGTCATTGTTTCACCCTGGTAGGTAATAACCATAGAGTCTATTTTATATTCACCGGCATATTCGATTGTTGTTTCTTTTTTTGATTCGGTTTTGTTTTTTACAGCCTTGATTATAAAAAAAATACCAACGCCTAAAGCAGCTAATAAAAAAATGATTATTGCAATAATAGCTATCGTAGGAAATTTCTTATGTTGGTTATTTTGTTCGGTAAAAGAATTTCCGTTTGTGATATTATTAGGCTGTACATAAGAATAATTTCCATTTTGAACATTACTAGGCTGTATATAAGAATAATTCCCATTTTGGACATTGTTAGGTTGTACATAAGTTAAATTGCTGTTAGGATAATTATTATAATCACCATTTGGATTAGACCAATTATAATTGAAACTTAATCCACAAAATGGGCATGCTGGAATACCATCCTGAATTTGTGAACCACAATTTGTACAAATCATATAAATGTCCCCTATTTTTTCTTGAATACAATAGTGATTTCATCAAGCATATTAAGCATTTCAAGTGTCTGCTGGTCTTCAGCAGATAAGTCTGATGATGAAAGATACTTTGTAAACTCTGAGAAAGGAAATGATATAGTCTTTGCATCCTTATCATATTTTCCCTTGAATGAAACCTCAGAATCACTAAGTGTTACAGTGTCGCCACTGAATTTAATCTTTCCTGTTCCCTTTTTACCGTTTGAAACAACCGTAGCCTTGTTAAATAAACCAACGGTTATCTTCATTTCATCACCGGAAATACCGAGCTCCGAACCTGAAAGAGTCTGTGTTTGTCCCTGGTAAGTAATAATCATTGAGTCAATTTCGTAAGTACCCATGTACTTTCCGTTTAATACAAAGTAGATAGCAACAAATGCTATAACTGCTACTGCAACAAATATTCCGATTACTGCTCCGCTTGAATTTTTCTTAGCCGGTGCTGAAGAGTAGCTTTGATTGTTGTTTGCACCGCTGAAAACCACGTCATTAGGATTAAAAGCAGGTGCGGTATTTGCTGAATCTGCCGGAATCACATTGCCGCAATTTGGGCAAAAATCGGTTCCGTCAGGAAGCTGTGAACCACAACTTGGACAGATCATAAAATAACCCTCGCTTTCTTTTGATTATATATAATTTTGGACCGACGTGTGTATAAAAGCACACGTCCCATTTATTTTATCATATTATTTGAGAAAAATAAATATAAAATTACAATATATTGCATATATAAATTATGCTTGAGTAGTTGCCTTTGTTTTGATTTCCTCGGTAATTCTCTTTATGAAGTCTTCCTGGCTCATTGAACCCAAATCTCCGTCTTCGCCACGCTTTCTTACTGATACGTTACCGCTTTCTGCCTCGTTGGCACCGATTATAAGCATGTAAGGAAGCTTCTCAAGTCTTGCTTCACGAATCTTATAACCAATCTTTTCCGCGCGGGTGTCAACCGTAACCTTAACATCAGCTTCACGAAGCTTCTTTCTTAACTCTTCGGCATAGTCATGGAACTTATCCGAAATAGGAAGTATACGAACCTGTTCAGGCATAAGCCATGTAGGAAGTGCACCGGCATATTTTTCGATAAGCCATGCAAGAGTTCTCTCGTAGCATCCCATTGAAGTTCTGTGGATGATGTAAGGACGTTTCTTTTCGCCGTTTGCATCTATATAGTACATGTCGTATCTTTCGGCGAGGAACATATCAAGCTGAATGGTAATCATGGTATCTTCTTTACCGTATACGTTCTTTGCCTGTATATCAAGTTTTGGTCCGTAGAATGCAGCCTCACCGGCAACCTCTGTATATTCAAGTCCGATATCATTAAGAATATCTCTCATGGCACCCTCAACCTTATCCCAGTCTTCTGCGGTTCCGAGATATTTTTCGCTGTTTTCCGGATCCCATTTGGACATACGATAAGTTACATCGTCCTCAAGACCGAGAGTAGTGAGGCAGTACTTGGCAAGCTTAACACAGTTTTTGAACTCATCAGCTATCTGCTCCGGAGTACATACAAGGTGTCCCTCTGAGATAGTGAACTGACGAACTCTGGTAAGGCCGTGCATTTCGCCTGAATCTTCATTTCTGAAAAGGGTGGAAGTTTCGCCCATTCTGTAAGGGAGGTCTCTGTAGCTGTGCTGGTTTGCCTTATACACAAAATACTGGAAAGGACAGGTCATCGGACGAAGAGCCATAACCTCTCTGCCGTCCTTGTCGGCATATACCTTATCCTGTGCATTTTTCATGGCAACAGAAGTATCGTTATAAAGCTTCTGGTCTTCCAATGCATCTTCATCGCTCATAAGATCGTCGTTTAATACAAACATACCGTCCTTGTAGTGGAACCAGTGGTCGGAAAGCTTGTAAAGATTTGACTTTGCCATAAGCGGAGTTCTGGTTCTGACATAACCCCACTCATAATCCTCGAGGTCTTCGATCCAACGCTGTAATGTCTGGATAATCTTGGTTCCCTTAGGCATAAAGAGCGGGAGACCCTGGCCGATTACGTCAACGGTTGTAAATAACTGCATATCACGACCTAACTTGTTGTGGTCACGAAGTTTAATATTTTCAAGGAACTCGAGTCTTTCCTCAAGATCAGCCTTCTTGGTAAATGCGGTACCGTAAATTCTTGTAAGCATCTTCTTGTTTGAATCGCCTCTCCAATAAGCACCCGAAGAAGAAGTAAGCTTGAAGAATTTAACTGCCTTTGTGTTCATTATATGAGGTCCGGCACAAAGGTCGGTAAAATCGCCCTGAGTATAGAAGCTGATTATCGAATCATCAGGTAAATCGTTTATGAGCTCTACCTTATAAGGCTCATCTTTTTCCTCCATTAATTTAATTGCTTCATTTCTCGGAAGAGTAAATGAAGTAATATCATCGCCTTCCTTAACGATTTTCTTCATCTCTGCCTCAATTTTGTCGAGGTCTTCTCTTGTAAGTGAAGGCATATCAAAATCATAATAAAATCCGTTGTCGATAGCCGGTCCTATAGTACATTTTGCATCAGGATAAAGATGCTTAACTGCCTGAGCAAGGATATGGCTTGCTGTATGCCAAAATACCTTTTTACCTGCTTCGTCATTAAATGTAAGTATATTAAGAGCAACATCCTTATCGATAATTGTTCTTAAATCGCATACCTTTCCGTCAATTTCAGCTGCACATGCAACTCTTGCAAGTCCTTCACTTATGTCCTTTGCGATATCGATGACTGACATCGGTGCGGCATATTCTTTTGAAGAACCATCCTTTAAAGTGATAATCATAGTTTTTCCCCTTTCCGGTATTAGTTTAATTTTTATGCACAGGTTTTTTCGTATATATATAAGAAAATCCCTGATGCATTGCTGCATCAGGGACGATTATTCGCGGTTCCACCCTGATTCCGCCGGAGATTTGTTAATTAAATATCCGACAGCCCTCAATTTAGATTATAACGTAATCAACGGCCTGCTTTTTATCACAGGCGGCTCCGAGGTAGTTTTCGGATAAGCGTTTTATAAATTCTCTCTCAGCGGATAGCGGAATTCTCTCTGTATAGCGTCTTTATCTTACTCGTCTCATCATAGCCTGTTTGGACTTTATAAACTTAAGATTGATTTTAGTTTTCCTTTGTTAAAATGTCAAGTGGAAAATTAAGCATTTTATTAGGAAAACAGTTATATTATTCGCTAAAATGATTTATCAACAAATGGTACCGCACGGTGAATATATGTTATATCTTCTTTACTGTCATAGGAAAAGGCTATATTGACGTTGACACGCTTGTTGTTAAGATACACAAATTCATCAATATCTCTGCTGTAGCCGTAAATGCAAATAACATTGTCAAATTCGGTTCTGTCAATCTCGGTTGCATTGGTTTCTTCAAGAAATCTGTCTATATAATCTTCGATTTCTTCATCCAAAAGCTGCCCCTTTTCCTGACTTAAAAGATAAATATTGGTATTTGCGTTCATACCGAGAGCTTCATATATATCCGCCAGCTTCTTTTTGTAGGTATATGCAGCTGTTCCGTTGCTTCCTTTAAGATTGATTTCTACCATAACATAATCCTCAACGGATTCCTGCTCGTACCTGTCTTTTGCATGAAGAGAAATAATCTTGATTAACGTATCTGCCTGTTCGCCATGTTTTGAAAGAGTTGTAATCTCGCTTTTGGCTTTATCGTCAACCTTATTTTCAATTCTATATCCCGATGTTATGCCAAGTTCTTTGGCAAGTTTTTGAGCCATACCTTCCCTGACAGTTTCATTTAAAGTCTCATCACCGAAATAAGCATAAGCCTTTACCGTACCTTCGGTCAGATTGCTTATATCCTCACTCATAACCTGCTCGACCATTCGTTTTTCTCTGTCAATCGAAGAGTTAATAAACAGCTGCAGCAAAATCGCCGCCCAGATAAGCACCAAAACATAAATCTTAGTTTTCCTGTTCATATTCATAATAAAACCACCTTTCTGCCATAAGTCTTGCCACAAAATGAAAATATTAATCATATTTTCCTTCCGTATTTCTTGACTATGACTATGAATTAAATTATTATGTTTTTATATTTTAAGGAAGAAAGAAGGAAGAAAAATGACAGTCGGAATAGTCGGTTTGGGTTTGATAGGCGGCTCTTTTGCCAAAGCATACAGCAACCATGATGAGCATAAAGTCCTTGGATATGATATAAATAAAAATGTTATGGAGAGTGCTTTTAATGAAAACTCCATATCGGGAGAACTTAATGAAGGAAATATCGCGGAGTGCGACCTTATCCTTATAGCTCTTTATCCTAAGGCAAGCGTGGAATATCTTGAAAAAATGGCGGAATACATATCGAGAGAAACCCTGGTAATCGACTGCTGCGGTGTAAAAGGATATGTATGCGAAAGATGTTTCCCAATCGCAAAAAAATACGGATTTACATTTGTGGGCGGTCATCCTATGGCGGGAAGACATTTTTCGGGATATGAATACAGTATGAAAAATATGTATAACGGTGCATCCATGGTGCTTGTGCCGGAAGATATAAATGATGAAAATGTTATTGAGCGTGCGAAGAAACTTCTTTCCCCGATTATGTTCGGTACATTTACGATATGCGATTCAAAAAGACATGATTCAATGATTGCATTTACTTCGCAGATGGCACATGTGGTAAGTAACGCTTATGTAAAAAGTCCTACCGCCAGAGATCATGATGGTTTTTCGGCAGGAAGCTATAAGGATTTGACGAGGGTTGCCTGGCTTAATGAGGATATGTGGACAGAACTTTTCCTTGAAAATAAGGACAGTCTTTTGACGGAGCTTGATTGTTTTATAAGTTCAATGACCGAGTACAGGGATGCGATTAAAAATGAAGATGCGGTTACATTGAGAAAGCTTCTTCACGATGGAAAAATGTGCAAGGAAGAGATTGACGGGATATAAAGCAACAACTATATTGATAGAACATAGGCTTTATTGACAAAAGCTGTATATTTTAGAAAAACGACGATTTTATGCGATTTGCAACCGGCAGTTGACACATTTCAAACTGCCGGTTGGTAGTATGTAACCGAAAAAAATGATTAAATTAGCTCAAGGGTTGAAACAAAAACAGCCCAAAAATTTCATAGCTAAGGAGGGAGCTAATTATGATAATGGCAGATAAAATTATCAGATTAAGAAAGAAAAACGGTTGGTCTCAGGAGGAGCTTGCAGATAAGCTTGATGTATCCAGACAGTCGGTATCAAAATGGGAGGGTGCACAGGCTGTACCCAATCTTGATAAGATTTTACAATTAAGTGAATTATTTGGAGTAACTACCGATTATCTTTTAAAGGATGAGATTGAGGATGAGGAATTTACCGAAAATGATGATACAAGTGTAAAAAAGGTTACTTTAGAAGAAGCAAATAGCTATCTTGATACAGTAAGATCAAATTCAAAGAAAAATGCAATTGCAACATTTCTTTGCATAACAGCAGCAATGCCGCTTATGATTCTTCTGGCATTTAGTCAGGGAAATCTGGTTGGAATATCCGAAAATGTTGCGGCTGCCATAGGTATCGGTATTTTACTTGTTATGGTAGCTGTTGCGGTTGGTATCTATATATATGCGGATTCAGTTATGACTCCGTATGATTATATAGAAAAGGGAGAATTTTCGAATGAATACGGTGTAAAGGGTATGGCAGCGGAAAGAAAGAAGGATTATAAAAATGATCATACCAAAGGAAATATTTGCGGAGTATTACTTTGTGTTGTTTCGGCTATACCTCTTATAACGGTTGCATTTACGGAAAATAATTCCGCAATACTTGCAACGGTTGGCTTGCTTCTTGTGATGGTAGGCTTCGGAGTCATGATACTTATTAAGACCAATTCATATTGGGATGCACTTAACAGATTGTTAAGCGAGGAAGAGTTTTCAAAAGAAAAAAAAGAAGAAAATGAGTTTGAAGAACGTGTAGGTACAATTTATTGGTTGTTTTTCACCGCAATCTATCTTACATTAAGCTTTTTAACGGAGGCATGGGAGAAAACCTGGATTGTATGGGTGATTGCAGGTGTACTCTATGCAGCATTTTCTGAGGCGGTTGAAATGTATGTTGAGAAGAAAAAGAATAAGACTGGGGAATAATATTTAAAATAGAATAATAAAGAAAACATTATCATATTATGTAATAAAAAAACAGGAAGACATAGTATGAAAGAAATAAGTCATAACAAAAAGCGCAGGATAATATTTTTCTTATCTGCGCTTTTACTTTGTCAATTTGTAACGGCGTGCGGAATGAAGAAAGATAAACAAAGGGCTGAAATGGAATATACGGTCTGCGACGAAACCAAACTTCCGGATGAGTTAAGGGACATAATTGAAGAAAAGAAAAACGGAGTATTTAAGTTAAGCTACGTAAATAATGACGGAATGTACATTGCCGTAGGATACGGTGCACATAACAGGCAAAACCTGAGCGTGATTGTCGAGGATGTGTATAAAACGGATAATGCCATATATGTGGAAACCAATCTTTATACTACGGATGAAATAAATGATATAAGCGAGTCGGACCTTGCAAGCGAAAGCGATGCGATTAGGGCAGGGCAACCATCCATGTATCCTTATATAGTGATAAAATGCGAGAAGTCGAATCTTCCGGTGGTTTTTGATGTAGATTGATGAGGGAAAAAATTATATCATAAAAAGAAAGACCTTCGAATATAATTACTTACAAATGGAATCATTATAATTATATGGAGGTATTATGGACTTTAGCAAAAAAGATATACATACAAGCATACTTAAGACTACAAGAAATTCCCAGCTTACCATCGATGACGATTTTAATATACCGGACAGTAAAAAGGACGTGGAAAGAATAGTTGCCGAAACGGGAAATGTAACGCTTGAAGAGGTAATTGCGGAAGAGGGCAGGGTAAAGATAACCGGAACGGTTTATTTTAAAGTCCTTTATGAGACAAATGATGAGAACGGACCGGATATGGAAGTCTATGAAAATGAGATTCCTTTTGAGGATATAGTAAATATAGAAGAGGCAAATCGCACAAGCAGACCTGAGGTAAGGTGCGTGCTCGAGGACTTGTCGGCAAGCATAATAAATTCAAGAAAGCTTGAAGTAAGGGGCCTTATAGATAATCAGATTTGCATTTATGAGGACGGTTTTACAAATTGCGCGACGGATCTTGAGAACGGAAACGGAATAGAATGTCGTCATACGGATATAAACATCAGTGAAACGGTAATAAACAAAAGGGATGTTTTCAGAATAAAGGAAGAAATTGAAATAGCTCAAAACAAACCTAATATTAAAGAAATATTATGGTCTGATGTGGCTTTACGAAATGTTGAAGTAAGACCTATGAAAGATAAGCTTGCGGTTCGCGGAGAGGTGGAGGTTTTTGCGATATACAAGAGCGATGAGGAGCATGTACCGTCACAATATGTTTTTTCGGTAAGAACAATTGAAGAAGAAATCGAGTGTATGGGAGCGTCGGAGGAGCTTATTGCCTGTGCTGACTTATCCATAGGCAAGGGTGATGTAAACATAAAACAGGATGCGGACGGCGAAGACAGAATTATAAGTATTGATTATAATGTGGATATGAACATTAAGATGTATGAGGATAAAGAGATAAGCATATTAAGCGATATGTACTCGCCTCAGGTTGAGATAGAGCCGGAGAAGGAAAATTTTACATACGAAAATCTTGTTATGAAAAATACGGCGCAGGTAAAAATTACCGACAGATACAAGCATGACAGCGAAGAAGAAAAGCTGCTTCAGATATGTCATGTTTACGGAAATGTATTTCTTGATGATATAAAGAAAAACGAAAGCTCCGTTGATATCCTGGGTACGGTTAAAGCATATATTCTTTATATTCCGTCAAGCGACAGACCTATGGATTTGATAGAGATGGATATTCCTTTTGAATATAACGTAGATACCGCAAGGCTTTCGGAGGACAGCAATGTTAAGGTTGTTCCGAAGCTCATAAGGCTTTCCGCGGCAATGATTAATTCAAGGGAGATAGAGATTAAGGCGGAAGTCGGACTTGAGATAATGATTTTTGAAACGGGAAATATAGATGTCATTACGGATATGACGGTTTCGCCTATTGACTATGACAGAAAGGCATCCATGCCGGGCATTGCGGGATATGTTGTTAAAAAGGGAGATACGCTTTGGTCGATTGCAAGAAAATATTATGCTACAACCGAGTCGATAAAAAAGATAAATAATCTTGAAAATGACGAGATAAATGAGGGTGACAGAATAATCGTGGTAAAAGGATAGTAACATAAAAATGGGCATATAAAGAGGGACTGCATAAATGCAGTCCCTTATTAAATTGTAGTGAAACCCTTAAATAATCTTAACCTAAGACCATTCGCTGAATTAGATTAAGAATATCAGGTTTCACTTGGAAAGCTCTAACTGTTTTGCGAGGATACAATTATAGCTTTCATACAGTATATCGGATTCTCCCTCCGATTACTTAATATTATAACTGAAAATAATAAATAATCAATACAAAAATACAAAAAATACTTTATAATTTTTCGCCATTTTGCTACAATGTATATTGTATACAAAAGCCTTTGGTAGGGGGGTTAAGATATGAAATTGATGTTGAAAGCATATGCCAAAGTTAATCTTGCTTTGGATGTTTTAAGAAGAAGACCAGATGGTTATCATGACGTAAAAATGATAATGCAAAATATTGATTTATATGATGTACTTACATTTTCGGTATCCGATGAAACCATAAGAAACTATCGTGAAAACGGTGGAAATTCCGAAGCTTCTGAGAGAAAATCAAGTATAACGCTTACTTCAAATAAAAGCAATATTCCGCTTGATGAAAATAATCTTATATGCAAAGCCGTAAGGCTTATGTATGAAGAGTATGGAATAAATGCCGATACGGAGATTTATCTTGAAAAAAATATTCCCGTTGAAGCAGGTATGGCAGGAGGAAGTACGGATTGTGCAGCGGCTATTAAGGCAGTAAACGAGATATTTGCACTCGGACTTTCGGAAAAGGAAATGATGGATATCGGAGTGAAATTGGGAGCCGATGTGCCGTTTTGCATTATGGCAAGGACCGCTTTATCCGAGGGAATCGGAGAAAAGCTTAGCGATGTCAAGGGACTCCCGAAGTGTTATATACTGGTAGCTAAACCTCCGATAAGCGTAAGTACGGGTATGGTATATAAAAATTTAAAATGTGATGAACTAAAAAAACATCCCGATGTTGACGGAATGATAAAAGCACTTTCCGACGGGGATTTAAACAAAACTGCAGCCTGTATGGAGAATGTTTTGGAAACGGTTACGGTAAGGCTTTATCCTGAGATAGAAAAACTAAAAGATATTATGAAAGAAAAAGGTGCGCTTAATGCCATTATGAGCGGAAGCGGTCCTACGGTGTTCGGATTATTTACAACAAAAGAGGCAGCTGATGCAGCAAAGGAATATATAGCCGGCGAAGGACTTTCAAATGAAGTTTATGTCGTAAAACCGGTGTAAGGGTACTGTAAATCGGTTACGTAAATGTAATGGACAGTATGTATTTATGAAAAAGTTAAGCTTAAAGTTGGATGAATATCTGCCGCTTCGCGAAGTGGTATTTAATGCATTG
>JAFSZR010000110.1 GCA_017459135.1 Lachnospiraceae bacterium
ATGTAAATAAGAAGAGTGAGTCATATATCAGAGTTAAGCTTGATACCGAGAATTATCGTGCAAGACGTAAAGACACTCTTGAGAATCTTGCAAAGAATATCGCATTCAAGGTTAAGAGAACAAGAAGAACCTTTACACTTGAGCCGATGAATCCTTATGAGAGAAGAATCATTCACTCAGCATTACAGAATGATAAATATGTTGCAACCAGAAGCGAGGGTGAAGAACCTTACCGCAAGGTTGTAGTTTATCTCAAAAAAGCATAGGTCGTTTATACAGCCTGATATAAAAATAAGAGGTATGAAATAGGTACACGCAAATCTAACTGTCGCAAATGATTTGCTTAGCACCTTTTCAATACCTCTTTTTTTATACCGCTGTATAAACGACACGCTGCGCGTGAGAATAAATTTACTTACCCATACAGAATTCGGAGAAGATTTTGTTTACTAGGTCGTCTTCAAGTTCTTCACCGATTATTTTACCGAGTGATGCGTAGGCTGACATAAGGTCTATGGTAAAGAAGTCTTCGCCCATATTTAAGTCAATACTTTCGATGACTTTGTTAAGGCTTTCCCTGGTTTCAAGCAAAAGGTTTTTGTGACGAAGGCTCGTAATATATATTTCATCGTTATAAGAAAGTTCGTTATTAAAGAACATCTCTTTTAGGATATTATACAGGTCATCCCTGCCAGTCCGTTCTTTTGCTGAAAGTTCCACGATTTTCGTATCAATATTTTGAGTTATCCACAACTTATCCACAACGACATCCATATCATTTTTATTGATGATTGTAATGACTTTTTTTCCGTGTAATTTGTCCATTATTGTGAGATCGTTGTCACTTAAAGGAACACTTCCGTCAACGATATAAAGTATTAAATCGGCGTCATTTATGGTATCGATTGCCTTGTCTACACCAATCTTTTCGACGGTATCTTCTGTATCCCTGATACCCGCTGTATCCACGATATTTAGCGAGATTCCGTCGATATTGAGGTATTCTTCAAGGGTGTCTCTGGTGGTTCCTTCGATGTCTGTTACTATGGCTCTGTCTTCACCAAGCAGCATGTTAAGTATGGACGACTTACCGGCATTTGGTTTACCTACTATTACGGTTTTGATACCCTCATTTATAAGTCGTCCGTTACTGCTTGATTTTACTAATTTGTCAACAGTTATCAACAGGTTTTCCACAACGCTTTTTAACTCGTGTGGAAACTCGTCCAAAGAGTAATTTTCAGGGTCATCAAGGGCAGATTCTATATAAGCGATGTTATATAAAACCTTCTCTCTCATGTCTGTTATGATATCTTTTAATCCACCTTGAAGTTTTTTAAGTGAAGCTGCTGCGGCATAATCATTTTTTGAATTGATTAAATCCATAACCGCTTCAGCCTGAGACATATCTATACGTCCGCCGAGAAAAGCTCTTTTTGTAAATTCACCACCCTCGGCAACTCTTGCACCAAGTCTTATTATCAAATCAAGTATACGTTTAAGAACCGTTATTCCGCCGTGACAATCAAGCTCAACCACATCCTCGGTTGTATAAGTATGTGGAGCTTTCATGACAAGAGCAACAGCCTCATCATACATTTCTCCGTCATAGCAGATATGACCGTAGGCAGCAGTATAGCTTTTCATCATGCTTATTTTTTTCTTATCATTTTTTGGTACAAAGATTTTATCGGCGATTTCAATTGCCTTGTCGCCGCTTATTCTTATTATTCCTATACCGGAACTTCCCATTCCGGTAGCTATCGCTGCTATGGTATCAGTCATAATCGTCTCCTAAATAATTATTAAGTATATAATCCTCAAAGCAAGGAAGTGTAAACCTTACAATACCTCGTTCATCGCCATTTAAAAGTCCTCTTTTTATAAGTCTTTCTCTGTATGGACTAAGTTCATTTGATTTAAGATTAAGCTTTTCACGTATATCTATTATTTTACCGTCTTTGGAAGAAGCAATGGCATACATAATCCTTTTATCTTTTTCTGATAATTCGGACCATATTTTATTATAAACATATTCATCTAGATATTCACGGTATTTATCTATAATATCTTTGTAGTTTCCGTTGTTTTCGAATGTGAAATAGCCAAGAACTTGGAATGCAAACGAGTATCCGCGAGTAAGTTTTGCCATCTTGCGTGCTTCGGTTTCATCAATATTAAAGGTTTTTTTGTATTGATTTACAATGCTTCCAAGATTTAAAGGTTTTAAGAAAATTTTTGGTGCACGATGTAAAAATGTAAGGCTTTCTTCATTTTGTAATGCGTCAATATTTTCATATAAGCCTGTCATAATCAGATATAAAGGCAAATCCTGTCTAACAAATATTTGAAATGCACTGGCAAATTCTTTCATAGTATGAGAATTTGTTACTTCATCAATGGTAATTAATACTCTTTTGTTATGTTTTTTAAGACTTTCAAGCATTCTGGAAATAGCCACTTCAATATCGGTTATTTTTTCAGTCTTTTCTATTTCTACACCGATACCCCAAAATGTTAGGTTTATTTTTGCTTTATGTATGATATCGGTTGCTTTTTTTTCATTATACAGTTTTGCTGCAAAATCCAATAATAAATCTTTTACCGGATTTAATTCAACAACAATCCAATTTTCTTCCTGTTTAATCTTTTTTGATATTTCCGTCATTTGAACGGTTTTTCCGGAACCCCTCACACCGGTTATCATATATACCTGTTGAGGTGATATATCAGAAAGAAAATTACGATATATATCTTCAGAATCCGTAACTCTTGATATCATTTGTATAGGTTCCTTACCAAACATTAATGTATATGGATTAGGTTTATTCATAATCATCACTCCATTTATATTATTTAAATATTTTTATAGTCGTTTATAGTTTTTGATTTGTTTTATAGTCATTTATAGTCATTTATAGTTTTGAATATATTTTATAGTCGTTTATAGTTGTTGTCAATATAAATATATTATTAAGAAAGTATAAGATGAAAATTAACCAAATTTGATATTGATTTTAACGAAATGCAAAAATGTTTATCAAGAAGCAGACACGAAAAGGCGATACCGAAACCGATATCGCCTTTTTTATATTTTTATTTAATTATAATTTAGAATTTATTTTCCACCGTACCATGCAATATCTTCATAATTCCAACCCACACTTACAAGGAAATCTCTTTCTCCTGCGTTGGCCGTGAAATGATGAGCTCCTGTTTCTGCATTTGGATTATACAATCTGTACAAAGGAGTTTCAGAATTCGGTGCTGAGTACCAACCGATTCCTTCATCATTCCATTCCACATTGTATAACGGGCATCTTTTGTTTCTTTGCCAAAGTTGTTATATTCGTGAACTTCTTTATTTATTTCTTTAGAATTCGTATTCGGATTAGTATAATGATTTTCACCACTAATTAAATTACCGAAGTTATCATATTTATCATATCCATATGAAATAATTTCATTATTATTATAAATAGTATAATTAACGCAAATAAGAAGTGGTGGGGTATGAGAATTATGGATATATTAAACCGAATTTTACAATTACGTGCAGAGAGAAATTGGTCTGAGTATCAGCTTGCCGAAAGGTCCGGGATTACGCAGTCTACTATTTCTGCATGGTTTAGATTAAATACCCTTCCGACTATTCCTTCACTTCTAAAGATATGTGATGCATTTGGAATTACTATGTCTCAGTTTTTTATGGAAGATGGCGAGAATATACCTAATCTCACTCCGTCACAGAAAGAAGTATTGTATCAGGTTTCCAAATTATCTGAAGAACAGCAGAATAAGTTAGCAGAATTTTTAAAGATTCTATAAATTAAGAGTTTGCTTTTATCAAATTAAGTATTATATTATTCATATATTTTAATTTCTTTTTTTAATTCCACCAAAGATAAAAATCTATAATGTATTTAACCGGTTAGTCGGGGGGACGTGCTTTCACCTGCTCTGAGCTTGCAGAAAGGGTGATGCCTATGAGTATTTATGAAATATTGAGTTTTGCACCGATATAAGCTTACTTATATCGGTATAAAACGAAAAAACATATCGAGCCGATAGGCGAGATATGAAATACTGATGATTATTGTTGCCATATTGAAATTGGTAATTGATATAGTCAAGTTACATAAAGAAAATAAAAACAGCCGTCCTGACTCTCGCAAAGATTAGGCGGCTGTTTTTAGTCTAATATTTCGCCAGAACAGGTGAGTAGAGGTCACCTTCCCGACTAGCTTGTTAAGTACATTATAGATTATCTTTTTTTTTAAAGTCAATTATTATTATATCCTTTTCTCAAAGCATCCCTGATGGCATCCTTTATTACTGCGCTTGAGACGGTCGCTCCTGATATGACATCTACTTCAACATCGTTGTTTTGTATCATAACAGGAATCATTTTTTCAGCCGGTCGACCCTTGCCGCATTCATGTCTTATAATATTTATATCGGAGATTTTTCCGTCTGATACGGTTACGCGGACATCGGCTTTGACAAGATCTGTAGAGCTGTGTCCTTCGTATACTCCATCGGCAACATTATTTATATCTACAGGTGTTATATCAAAAGCATTTATTTGTTTATTCATACGTATCATTACTACACCACAGATTAATATCATAAATAGTATAAAAACTGCAGCTATTACGAGTAACTTCTTTAGTGGTCGTTTCATTATTTATCACCGCTTTCAAGATATTCAACAATCGGTTCGATAAATTTAATATCCGATATGTCATAGGAAGAAGAAATCATCTCTGCCATTTTCTTTTCATCCTCGGTTGCATCCTTCTTTTCTTAAGTGTACCGACAAACATTTTCATCGCAAGCCTTGAAGGTCCACTCATTTTTTCATAATTGAACCCGCCCTGACAATAAAATGCCTTGATGTACTTTCTTTGTTCATCATTGAGCATATTCTTAAGAGCTGTCTCAACATCCGGATTATCATTTGGGCTGCCTCCGACACAAAACATTGCCAGACGTTTATCTTTCCAGGAAGGTGCATAATCTAAAAACCATTTTGATTTAACCAAATTTCCGGCCATTGCCCATCCTCCGTAGACAATTGCCTGATAATCATTAAAGAATCCGGCATTTTTTTTCTTAGCATCCTTAAGATCTAAAATATCTGCGTTCATTTTTTCTGCGAGCCATTCGGCATATTTTTTTGTAAAACCGGTTTGAGAAGTATAAATAATTAATGTTTTCATATTTTACTCAGATTCCTTTCCATTTTCATTATAGTTTGAATCGTGGTTATAAGGCTTTTTTCATCAACACCTTCAAAAATGCGTCCGATTACATATTGGCTTTGCTGCCCGTTATTATCATTATTTTCCAAAAATTCTCTGGCAAAATCAGTAACAATAATACGCTGTTTTCTTTTGTCTTTTTCATCACTGACCATGGATATAAATCCTTTTTTTTCAAGCTTCAGCAATATTTGCTTTACATTTTGATGAGAGCTTCCCATTACGTCAGAGAGTTCATTTATGGTCGGAGCTTCTTTACAGAGATTAATACAGATAATCGCAAAAAACTGTTTCCATGTTATTTCTTTAAAATATGCATCCGCCGCAGCCTGATAACGATTATCAAATGCACTTAGAAGTCCCAGAAGAAATGCCTGTGGCGGCATATCTCCAAATTCCACATTGTTAAGGTTCATTTCTTTATCATAGTTCACCGGTAAACCTCCTGTCATATAAATAGGTAATATATTACATTTCAAAAACAATGTAACATATTACCTATTTATTGTCAATAGCAAAAAACATATTTTTTAATGTCAATTATTTTTAAGTTGAGTAACGTTAATCAACAGTGTATAATAGGCAAAGAAAAGTATATGATTCATGTAGATAATGATTATCTACAGAGAATAGTAACGAAAGGCAAAAATAATGGAAGTTAAATCGGTAGTTGAAGAATACGATGTGGTAGTAGTTGGTGCCGGTCATGCCGGATGCGAGGCTGCACTTGCTTCTGCACGTATGGGTATGGATACAATTCTTTTTACGATAAGTATGGATAGCGTTGCGATGATGCCATGTAATCCGAATGTCGGCGGAAGTTCAAAGGGACATCTGGTTCGCGAACTTGATGCACTTGGTGGAGAGATGGGTAAAAATATTGATAAGACCTATATTCAGTCCAAGATGTTAAATGTTTCGAAGGGACCTGCTGTTCATTCACTTCGAGCTCAGGCCGATAAAGTTGAATATACAAAACAGATGAGACTTACACTTCAAAATCAGGATAATCTTACATTAAGACAGGCTGAGGTTTCCGAGCTTTTATATGAAATCGTAAATGAAGATGATAACGTTAAGAAAGTCATAAAAGGTGTAAAGACATTTTCGGGTGCGACTTATTACGCAAAGGCAGTTGTGCTTTGTACGGGTACTTATCTTAAGGCAAGATGTATCTACGGTGATGTGGTAAATCATACAGGTCCGAACGGACTTATGGCGGCAAATCATCTGTCGGATTCGATGAAAGATGCCGGAATATTTATCAGAAGATTTAAAACCGGAACGCCTGCAAGACTTGACAAGAAGACTATCGATTTTTCCAAGATGGTTGAGCAAAAGGGAGACGAGCATATAGTTCCTTTTTCATTTACAAATACAGAAGAAGATATAAAGCGTGACCAGATTTCCTGCTGGCTTACATATACGAATGAAAAAACTCATGAGATTATCAGAGCGAATATTGACCGTTCACCGCTTTTTTCAGGTTTTATCGAAGGTACAGGTCCGAGGTACTGTCCTTCTATCGAAGATAAGGTTATGAAGTTTCCGGACAAAAATAAGCATCAGCTTTTTATCGAACCGGAAGGCGAGTTTACCAACGAAATGTATATGGGCGGTATGTCTTCATCCTTACCTGAAGATGTTCAATATGCGATGATTCGTACCGTAGCCGGACTTGAAAATGTTAAGATAATAAGAAATGCTTACGCTATAGAATATGATTGTATAAATGCTGTTAACCTTAATGCAAATCTTGAGTTTAAGGATGTGGACGGACTTTTTTCCGCAGGACAGATTAACGGAAGCTCAGGCTATGAGGAAGCTGCTGCCCAGGGAATAATGGCAGGTATCAATGCGGCAAGAAAGCTTCAGGGTAAAGAGCCTGTTATTCTCGACAGATCACAGGGTTATATCGGTGTTCTTATTGATGATCTTGTAACCAAGGAAACTCAGGAGCCTTACAGAATGATGACATCCAGAGCCGAGTACAGACTTTTGTTAAGACAGGACAATGCGGATCTTCGCCTTACGGATATCGGACATGAAATCGGACTTATCGATGATGAAAGATATGCCGCATTTTGCGATAAGAGAAATAAGATAAATAATGAGATTGCCAGATTAAACGAAGTGATGGTCGGTGGTAATAAAAAGGTTCAGGAATTCCTTGAAGCTCATGACAGTACTCCGTTAAAGACTGCCGTTTCACTTGCCGAACTTATAAGAAGACCGGAACTTGACTATGAAAAAATAGCTGTTATAGATGAAGGAAGAAATGAAGTCGGAGAGCTTTCGCCTGAGATAATAGAGCAGATAAATATCGACATTAAATACGAAGGTTACATCACAAGACAGAAACAGCAGGTTGAGCAATTCAAGAAAATGGAGAAACGACTTATACCTGAAGACATTAATTACGATGATGTATCAAATCTTCGTAAGGAAGCAAGACAAAAGCTTGCGGCTATACGTCCTGCGTCCATCGGACAGGCATCACGTATATCAGGCGTTTCGCCGGCGGATGTATCGGTACTTCTTATTTATCTTACAGCCAGAGAGTAATTTGATATTCCTAAGTCAGCCGAAATAAAACTAACAAATAAAGTTGGAGTGTATATATGAAAGCTTTAGAAGAATTTTTAATTAATATAGACGAGTCTCTGATTGATGACAAAAAGCTTGCTCAATTTGAGAATTACTATGAACTATTAATTGAAAAGAATAAAGTTATGAATCTTACTGCAATAACCGACAGGGATGAAGTAGTTCTTAAGCATTTTATTGACAGTGTTGCGTTGCTCAAGTTTCATAAGCTTACGAATGAAAAGATTATTGATGTCGGAACCGGAGCGGGTTTCCCGGGTATTCCTTTAAAGATAGTTTGTCCGGATATTAATGTTACTTTATTTGATTCACTTAATAAGAGGGTTTTATTTTTACGGGAAGTTATAGATGAGCTTGGACTTTCGGGAATAGAAGCACTTCATGGAAGAGCCGAAGAAGGCGGACGTGACAAGGCTATGAGAGAAGCGTATGATATAGCGGTATCAAGAGCAGTTGCAAATATGGCTGTTTTGTCCGAGTACTGTCTTCCGTTTGTAAGGACCGGAGGTTATTTTATTCCTTATAAGTCTTTTGAAATTGAAGAAGAATTAAATGAAGGTAAGAAAGCGATTTCAATTCTCGGAGGTAAGACCGAGAAGGTTGAAAAGCTTGAGATAGAAGGAAACGGAAGAAGTTTTATCTTTATTAAAAAAGAAAAGCCTACACCTAAAGCATATCCTCGAAAAGCGGGTACCGCAAAAAAACAACCACTGGCATAAAGTAAAGAAATTAGTAATATAAAAACAGCTAATGGTATAAAGCTGAAAATAATTGCAATAAAAAACAGCCTCTTTAAAATTAAGAGGCTGTTTTTTTACGATTATGGCGTTTTTCCTGACGCTTTTCCCGAAGTTCGATTTGTCTTTCTTTTATGGCTTCCACACCTTTTTTATTTTCCGGTTTAACGGTTTTTATTACAAAATACTTTCCATCTTTAGTCTGCTTAAACTTTAACTTGGCCGATACGTAACCATGGTACCAGCACTTGCAGACACATACATACGAATTAGGTGTATTGGCAAACCATTTAATCTTCTTGGAAGTTTTTTTGTTGCATTTATAACACTTTACGTTAAGTAAATCCTTATCATCCATGATTTCTTTTTTTGTATCATATTCCATGGATATGTGCTCCATGAAATTCTTATGATAAGATATTATCTCGTCATCCTTTTCTTTTGGATTGTAATATATATCATAACAATATCTGTCTTCTAAATCGGATGGATGTAATTTTTTTAATACCGCTCCGGTATAATATGCATCGTTTAGAGCAGAGTGATAAGGTCTGTCCGACTCTATACCTAAAGTGTTAACCGCAGTTTCAAGCTTTGCTATAAGCTCTTCACCCTGAATGTCCGCATAAATCTTTTGAAGATTGTAATACTTAAGCGGAGTTTCAAGAGGCTTCATGTGATAGTATTCCATATTGTTCTGGAGATAATTTAAATCCATTGAACCCCAGGTGACAAAAGAATAATCATTACCGTTGTTGCACCATTTTAGAAATTCTCTGCAAACCATATCGAAAGGTCGCCCCTTTTTAAGGACTTTTTCATCATAGTTTAAGATTTCTCTTATGTGCGGTTGAAGTCTTTTGTAAAGTCTCGGTCTTATGATACTTGAATACTGGTCTATTAAATTGAATTTTTTATCGAGCCTTACTGCACCGATTTCGATAATCTCAAAGGGCATACGGGATTCTTCCGTTTCACGGGATCCGTAGCATTGATTCCATTCGAGATCAAATACAATGTAGTCCATAGTATACTCCAAAATCAATCAACATTTGATTTCATAACTCTAAGATGGGAATGATCTTTGGAATTGGTATAGCTGTCATTTCTTTCTTCGAGTTCTTTGCATATGTCATTTAATATTTCAATAGCCTCATCAGAAGATTTAGCATTGGCAGTAGCCATCTTTGCTATAAGCATGGCAAGCTTTTCATTGCTGTTAACTATCTGAGTGGTATTGTCCATATTTTTCTTAATGTGAAGCTTATTAACAACCTTATCCTGTTCAAGCAGGTCGTTCATAAGTTTTGCATTTTCTTCTTTCATGCTTGTCAGGGTATCAAAGAGAGAAGTCATATTTTCATTTCTGGAAATTTCTTCACGCTTTGCTACGGAATAAATACCTTTTTGAACTTTTGTAAGCTCGTTTTGTTTATCAATGTTGATGGATGCAATATCATCGATAAGCGAGAGAATGCTGTCAACAAGAAAATAAGTATCTATTACAACAATCAACGAAACTGCAATTATAACATTAAGCTTTGCAGGATATGCAATTATCATATATAAATCCACAAGCAATGCTGCCACAAATGCTACGGCACTTATTGTCAAAGTCGCACTCTTTTTATGCTTCATGATAAAACCTCCTTTTCTTTTTTTCTGCCCCTCGCGGATTGGCCTCGATTTGTTTTCAAATCGAAGGCTAGCCTCCCGGCAATGAGGGCTTTGAGCGAGTTCAAAAAATCCGTTTAGGATTTTTCCTTTTCTTCTGATAAATACTGTAAAAATACAGTTAAAATATAGTGTTCCCGAGGCGATTCGAACGCCCGACCTACCGCTTAGGAGGCGGTTGCTCTATCCTGCTGAGCTACGGAAACATTTGAAAAACACTCAATATATTATACAACGTAAAGAGTTAATTCACAAGTAAAACCGATTATATTTTTACATAACCCTGCAGCCATATTTCACCGCGAAATCTTCTTCCAGGAAGTGGTTCACCTTCAAGGTCGATACTGTTGATACCGACATTTATCAAGACGTCGTATGTTTCGATAAGAAGGTTATATACCGTCTCGTCCGTATAAGAATTTTTTTCTTCGCGAACACTTATTATATTTCCGGTTACGGAGTAATGATCACATTCAACGCCGCAAGGCATAATTGTAGTATCAATAATTGAGAGAATATCCTCGGATTTTAAGCGCTCGACAATTTGCCTGTAGGTTTGAATTTCATCATGGGCATAATATTCGAGGGCTTCCTTATCTCCCTTTTTAACCGCATACATAAGATTGTCACGGTAGCTTTTTTCAAGAGAGTCGGTTATCTTCTGCATCTTGGTTTTTTTGATCCCGAGAAGTATGGTACCTTGGGTTGAAAGAGCAGAAAAACGTACTCTTTTAAAACTCTTATTTGAATAATTAAACCATTTCGACTTTGCATAATCCGAAATGTTTTGAAGATAAAATATAAGTGTCATTCCAAGGCGGGAATCTTCGCAGACTCCGGCATAGGATTCTTTATCGGTTTGTTTTTCAATATAAATATTTTCAATATCCATGTTTGAACTTCCCTTAATGTAAGGATAGTAATGTTCAATGGAAAGGTCACCTTCAATACCGTATTCACCTATAAGAGATAAACCGAAGGAAGGTCCGAAGTCCTTTTCAAACTGGATAAGTGATGTGTCTATACTTATAGTGGTAATCATTTTGCGATTGGGATCGCGTAAAGCAGTAGCATATATTTTTTCAAGTTGTTTTCGTGTTTTGCATTTGCTGAAACCAATCGCTCTAAGATATGAATGCATACTTTCTCCTAATACGTCATAAGAAGGGGCCCACGTAGTGGGAAGATCTCTTATGACAAAATCGTGCATCAGCACGTTACCTCTAAATACGTCATAAGAAGGGGCCCACGTAGTGGGAAGATCTCTTATGACAAAATCGTGCATCAGCACCGTCATTTATTTTATAACTGATTTACCACCCATATACGGACGAAGTACTTCAGGTATGTTGATGCTGCCGTCTTCGTTTAAGTTGTTTTCTAAAAATGCGATGAGCATACGAGGTGGTGCAACTACTGTATTATTTAATGTATGGGCAAAATACTTATTGCCGTCTTTGTCTTTAACTCTGATTTTTAATCTTCTTGCCTGAGCATCGCCAAGGTTAGAACAGCTTCCTACTTCGAAGTATTTCTGCTGACGAGGTGACCAGGCCTCAACATCGTATGACTTAACTTTAAGGTCAGCCAAATCACCTGAACAACATTCGATTGTTCTTACAGGAATATCCATTGAACGGAATAAGTCAACCGTGTTTTTCCAAAGTTTATCAAACCACATTTTGCTTTCTTCCGGTTTACATACTACGATCATTTCCTGCTTCTCAAACTGATGTATTCTGTAAACACCTCTTTCCTCTATACCGTGCGCACCTTTTTCTTTTCTGAAACATGGTGAGTAGCTTGTAAGAGTCTGAGGAAGTTTTTCTTCTTCTGTAATTGTGTTTATAAATTTACCAATCATGGAGTGCTCACTTGTACCGATAAGGTAAAGGTCTTCACCTTCAATCTTATACATCATGGCATCCATTTCAGCAAAACTCATAACACCTGTAACTACGTCGCTTCTAATCATAAAAGGAGGAACACAATAAGTAAATCCTCTGTCAATCATGAAGTCGCGCGCGTAAGAAATAACTGCTGAGTGAAGTCTTGCGATGTCACCCATAAGATAATAGAAACCGTTACCTGCAACTTTTCTTGCACTATCTAAATCTATGCCGTTAAGCTTTTCCATAATGTCAGTGTGGTAAGGAACTTCAAAATCAGGAACAACAGGGTCTCCAAATTTTTCAAGTTCAACATTTTCCGAATCATCTTTTCCGATAGGAACAGTTTCATCAATGATGTTTGGAATAATCATCATAAGCTTGGTAAGCTTTTCTCTTACTTCAGGTTCCTTTGCCTCAAGCTCTGAAAGTCTTGCAGCGTTCTTTGCAACTTCCTTTTTTACTTCCTCGGCTTCTTCTTTTTTACCCTGTGCCATAAGAGCACCTATCTGTTTTGCAATAGAATTTTTCTTTGCACGAAGTCCGTCAGCTTCCTGCTGAATTTCTCTTACTTCTTTATCTAATTCGATAACTTCATCAACCATAGGAAGCTTGTTATCCTGAAATTTCTTTTTAATATTTTCCTTTACTATGTCCGGGTTCTCTCTGACAAATTTAATATCTAACATTTTTGTTTCTCCTTTTTATATCCTTCATTTGTTATTTAATATAAATTTTGCACATCAATTTCTACTTCGTTTTCCTGTTGCTGTTCGTCGGCAGTTTGCATTCGGACAGGATTAGAAATTGTATCGTTTACGGGTATGTCAAACTCAAAGTTTAAATCGCTATCCGCATCGTTTGTTAAATCGTCGATTTCTTCCTCAACGGTTTTTGCTTTCTCGATTGCTTCCTTTTCTTCATCGGAAAGCGGAATGTAAGATTCACCTTTTATTATTTCCTTTGCATAATTGAAGCATCCCTCACGTGAATGCATTGAATTAAATACAAATCCGGAATTATCTTCATTTAAAAGTGCGATTACAAAACTCAGTTTACCTGCCATCTGCTCGAATGCATCATATTTTACGATACCGAGCTTACTGTAACAGGACTTAAGATTGCGTTTTATTTCTTTATGTTCTTTGGTTACTCTTTTGGCATTGGCTTTGACCTGATCCATTTCCTTAAAGCGGACACGAATTATTTTCTCAAGGTCGGCTCCTTTTTTTCCGCTCATAAGAGCTTCATACTTTCTTGCCATAACATTGAGTTTGCTGATAACGGCAAAGAGTAATATTAAGAGTATAACCAATAATATAAACATGATAACGCAAAAGGTTTTAATGCTGATTCCAAATATAGTTTCCATATATAATTACTCCGTCGTTTTATTATTTTGCGTTATATAACATATGAGTTATTCTGTCCAAATCTTCTTCAGAATAGTATTCTATTTCTATTTTTCCTTTGTTTCTGTTTGATGCTTTAATGGTAGCCTTTGTTCCGAGAGTATTTTTAAGACGCTCTTCTATCTCTCTGTATAAGAATGAAAAATCTTCGGAAACAGCAGTTTCTTTTTTGGCGGTTCCGCCACGAAGAACTTTCTTAACATAGGCTTCGGTTTCACGCACGCTGAGCTTTTTATCAAAAACATAAAGTGCTGTTTCATATTGAAGAGTGGTATCTTCAATACTGATTAATGTACGAACATGTCCTGTAGTGAGCATGTCATCAATAAGCATCTGTTGAACAGGTTCAGCAAGTTTCAAAAGTCTTAATGAATTGGTTATGGTTGTTCTGCTCTTTGAAACTTTATCTGCAACCTCATCCTGCTTAAGGTTAAATTCCTTAATTAATCTTTCGTAAGCAAGAGCTTCTTCAATAGGATTAAGGTCTTCACGCTGAATGTTTTCGATAAGAGCAATTTCAACTATTTCTTGATCGGTATATTCCTTAATTACAACAGGCACTTCTTTAAGGCCTGCCAGTCTGGCAGCTCTCCAACGTCTTTCACCTGCAATTATTTCATAATATTTATTACGCTTTGTAACAACAAGCGGTTCGATTATACCGTATTGTTTGATCGAATCCGCAAGTTCTGCAAGAGCATCTTCATCGAAATTTTTTCTCGGCTGACTTTTGTTAGGCTCTATCTTGTTGATGTTGATAGTCCTTTCAACCTCTTTTATAACTTCCTTGACAGTTTCTTTCGTTTCTGTTTTTACCGGCTGCTTTGCTGCCGGGGCTTTCCCTTTTTTATCTTCATCGGTAGGAATAAGTGTATTAAGTCCTCTTCCCAAACCTCTTTTTACCGCCATTTTTTCTCTCCTCTTTATCACTGTGTATATTTATAATCCGGCAAATAATTTGTTGTTAATTACTTCTTCGGCTAAATCTCTGTACCCTTGTGCACCCGCTGACCTGCTGTCATATAAATTAATCGGCAGACCGAAACTCGGTGCCTCCGCAAGTCGAACATTTCGCGGGATAATGGTTTTATAAATAAATTGGTCAAGATTATTCTTTACATTTTCAACAACTTCCAATGAAAGGTTTGTTCTTGAATCAAACATGGTAAAGACTACACCTTCTATTTCAAGTGACCTGTTGAGCTTCTTTCTTATAAGGTTGATTGTGTACATCAACTGGGTAAGTCCGTCCAATGCAAAGAATTCACATTGAATAGGAACCAAAACCGTATCGGCTGCAGTCATTGAATTGACTGTTAATATTCCCAAAGCCGGAGGACAGTCAATAATAATGTAATCAAATCTGTCCCTTATTTTCGCAAGTAAGTTTTTGAGAATGTATTGTGGCTTTTCACTTTCTATGAATTCTACTTCCGCACCGGCAAGTTCCCTGCTTGCAGGAAGTAAGCTTAAATTTAATTTTTTGCTTTCGAGAGGATGAACAATCATACACTCTCCGATATTACACTCCTCACACATAGCGTGATAAATGGTGTATTGTAAAGAATTTTTATCAACCCCAAGACCGCTTGTCATATTTCCCTGCGGATCCATATCAACAGCCAAAACCTTTTGACCTTTTTCTGCAAGACAAGCTGCTAAATTGATTGAGGTTGTAGTTTTTCCGACGCCGCCTTTTTGGTTCGCGACAGCTATAACTCTTCCCATTTTCTAAACCTCCGTATGTAGTCAACATTATAACACTAACCGACTTTTTTCGCTATATCTAAATATAGTTGGATTTTGACATATTCTACAATATATAGTTTTTGTTGCACGATTGGGAGATTTCCGGTTTTTATGCTTTGAATTGGTTTTGTTCTTCTGATTTTTGTTTCACGTGAAACATTATCTCTGGACTTGTTTGGTTGCTTGAACGATAACTTTTCTATCGCTTGATTTTGTTGATTGTTGATTGCTTGGCTGCTTGTTAAGAATAATTATTGGTTTGAGAATGCCGGTGTCGGCTTTTAATTACAATATTATTAAATAATAAGTTTCATTCTTATGATGAGATTGTGCTATTTTTAACTAAATGTTTTCAAATGATTTTTGATCAAATTTAATAATGCTGTTCTGTATTGTATTAATGTATAATCTCATAAAAATCAAATTTTATATTTGCCTGTTTTTGGTGGTTATTTCACGTGAAACATAATCTTCGCTTAATCTACAACCATGGTTTGTATTTGAAAAGTTGAGATAATGGTTTTTCAATATGATTATGATTTGCTGAATGAAAGAATGACGATCGATTAACATGTTTCACGTGAAACGTGCTTGGGCAATTATAAATGTTATTATCAATAAACGGGTTTGCTGTTTTAGGAATGAAAAATCGTCGGTTCGAATTGCGCGTTTGATATTTTGAAAATAATGTTTCACGTGAAACATTGCTAAAAGTGCATTTTGCTTTTGGATTAAAATAATGAATTGCATATTGACATTGCTTTTGCTTGAATACCACAACTCTGTAATTTGCCTGTTGTTCGACTCTGGATTCTGAATATTGTTTCACGTGAAACATTATTTTTTTAAAACATAATCCCCAAAATGAAAGCCAATCATATGTTTCACGTGAAACGTGAATAATACTGTGGACAATGTGGATAACTTTGTGGCTGAATTAAAAGAAATGTTGATAACTTTTGAATAATCAAAAAAGAATCAGATATATTGTATTTCAAAATTAATATATACAAAATAAGGGATTAATAATTGGATTCTTTCTGTGGATAACGATATATAAGGTCTTTATATAATATATGCAAATAATTTCAAAAACATAACAAGTCTCTGTTGATTCGTGCGAAGTAAAAAACAAAACTGATTCATCTTGCAAGTAATTAATAAAAATTGATATAATTATTATTATCTTAAGAAAAGGCGATTCATAAGTGGGGTGAAAGCAAGATGAAAAATACTCAAGAAATAAAGTGGTCAAGGATGAGTGAAAATCTCTACGAAAAGTTTGCGGCCGAATTGGAGGATGGAATAGAAATGGGCGCAAAGATATCATCCGGAGATCAGGATATTAAGTACGGAATAGAATTGTGGCGTAATCGTCTTAACAAAAAGAATCTGGGTGTTGCTTATGATATTGTTCCGAGAGGGCTTTTGTCAGATTCGACAAATTCGAGAGAATGGAAAGATGAACATTATAGCAATAAGATGTATCACAGATCGTGCAGATTGAATAAGTCTGTTTATTATGAAGGGAAAAAGATATATTCGGATGGTGACAATAAGATTATGTACCAGACGGTCACGGATGTTCTTAATGATGTTCATGTAGATGAAGATTATTACTGCTGCCCTAATTGCGGAGCAAATGTAAAAATTGCCGAGCTTGTTGAGGGTTGCCCTTATTGCGGGACATTTTTTAAGATGGATGAATTGTATCCCAAAGTCTCCAACTATTATTTTATAAGTGACATTGGTGAAACCGGAGATGAACTTAAATCTGAGATATGGAAAACGATATGGCCGATGGTTGCTATATTTAGCGTAGTGTTTACGACAGTGTTCCGATTCAGAAACAACAACCCAAGTAATTCGTTGCTTCTTTCGGCTATTCCGGGAATTTTCGGCGGGTTATTTTTTGGTTGCATTTTAGGTTACGTATTATGGGTATATAAAAAACTCGGAAAATTATTTAAGGAAGCCGGAAAGTCTATAGTACTGCTCACCAATACGGCGGGATCGAATAAAAAGTTTGAGAACTGTATGAAAAAATACAGTCCTGAGTTTTCTTTTGAATATTTTCAGTCGAAGGTTGTTTCGATGATAAGGGTGATTGTTTTTTCTGACAATCCCGAAGATTTGCCATTTTATACCGGTGACGGAATAAACGGTTGTTTTGATGATATAATCGATATGGATTTTCGTGGCGCTTTAGCTTTAAGAAGTATTAAGGAAGAAAACGGAAAAATATGTGCATATGCGGATGCGTATATGATTAATGCATACGTAAAGAACGGGAAAATAAAAAGAAAAGAAGAAAAAATAAATGTTGTGTTGGAAAGGAAAACCGACATACCGATTGATTATGGCTTTTCGATAAAAAAGATTCAATGTCCGGGGTGTGCCGGAAGCTTTGATGCAACCAAAAACAGAATTTGTCCTTATTGTAACAATTCTTATGACATAGAGGATATGGATTGGATTGTTAAGTCAATTAAAGTAATTAAATAGGATTTGTCACAGAGGAAAATATAATGTTATATGTAATATGTTGACAAGTCGGTAAATTTATAATTTGCAAATAATACGTGCTTTTGTATGGCTGCGCCACAAATCACCTGTGACAAATACGGTAAAACCTTGCAAATACTATTTTTTGCCTTTGTGCAAAGCGGTAAAAAAAATTGCAAATCAGAGATAATTTTGATATACTTTATATATGTTTTAAATTCTAAAGCAATGGGGGTAAGTGCTTATGGGGAATACTGTCTTTTACAGGGACGTCAAAAATAATCCCAACAAAATAACATTTAAAGAAATTTTTTCTGATTGTACAAAAAAGCACAGCAGAAGAGATTTTGATTATCAGTTATCTGCCGGCATGGATTTTAACAAAGCGTCGGAAAGTGATATGCTACAAAAATGGCAGAAGCCGTGGTTGTTTTATAGACTGTTTATCATTTGTGCGATACTGACCGCTATAATTGTCGGTTTTTACAAGCTTATGCCAAAGATGCTGGATGGGCTGGATTACGGAACCGCAATCATGGTAATGTTTGTTATTCCGATGTTTGTTCCTTTTATAGTGGCTGTTTTTTTCTGGGAAATGAACATCCCGAGAAATATAGCGTTATATGAGGTTGTTCTTGCGATTATCGTAGGTGGTTCCATATCTTTCTTTGCAAATATGGTCATCAATAAGTTTGGATCGGAGAAACTTCATGAGGCTGCTTATGCAGGTGTTTATGAAGAACCGGCAAAGCTTATAGCGGCACTTATCATAATTGCGGTAATGTTTAAAGGAAAAAAGATTTACGGTTTGACGGGAATAGTAATAGGCGGCGCCGTAGGAGCAGGTTTTTCCGCGTTTGAATCGATATCGTATGTTTTTTCTAATTTGATGTCTACCGGTGATTTGACCGGAATGGCGAAATTTTATTTTCAGTCAAGATTTCTCGGAGCGTTTGCGGGACATCTTACAAGAGCGGCTGCGATTACGGGAGCTGTAACTTTGCATACCGAGAAAAATAAAATAACGCTCTCTTCTTTCTTGAATTCCGATTTTATGATTATGATTGTGGCAACCATTACCACACATTTTATAAATAACTCGGATGATGTTCACGCTGCTCTTGGAATAGACAGTGAAGTGAAATGGTATCTTTTTAAAATTGGACTCGATATAATTGAATGGCTTGTTCTTTTATACATATTAAGAAGGTGCTTGTATCAGGCGGTTGCAAGAGGAAGATACACGAGTGGTGAAGGAATGGGTTATACTGAGGCTGTTGGCTCTTTAGGCGGTGCGATGGCGGCGAATGCGCAGATGGCAGCTGCTTCAAGTGCAGCCAGAATAACCGTTATGAGTATTGAAGGCGCTATTAAAGGTGCAGTTTGGCAGTCGAACGGAGGAGATGTTCTTTCCATAGGTCGTGACGAAGGGAATGTATTCAAGATACCTCCAAACATTGCGGGAATAAGCAGAAAGCATTGTGTTATTAAATATACTGCCCGAGGATGGGTGATTGTAGACTTGAACTCGTCATACGGAACTTCCGTAAATCAGGTTAAAATCCCGCCTAACACGGAACAACCTTTAAGAGAGGGAGATGTTATTTATCTCGGAGGCTCGGGACAGGCATTTAAGATTTCTTACAAATCATAAATATTATATAATATTTGATTTGTACATTATAAAAAAGCTGTATAAACAGGGAGGGATAATATGGCAAATACCGTATTTTACAGGGACGTAAAGAAAAACCCTAATAAGATTACATTTAAAGAAATTTTGTCTGACTGCAGAAAAAAGCATAGTAAAAGAGATTTTGACTATCAATTATCTGCGGGAAGCGAATTTAACAGTGCTACGGAACAGGATATGCTCCAGAAGTGGCAGAAGCCTTGGGTGTTTTATAAGCTGGCCATAGTCGGACTTATAGGCATGGTTTTGATTTTTGCATTTGATGCCCTTTCAAGACAACTTCTTGGAGAAGGCGGTTGGTATCCCGCATCGGCGACAATGGCAATTGTTGTTTCGCCTATGATTGTTCCTTTGGTTATTACTATTTTCTTATGGGAACTTAACATTCCGAGAAATGTTGCGCTTTATGAAGTGTTCCTGGCATTTGTGTCAGGCGGAATTATATCGCTGTTTTCGAATCTTGTATTAAGATTGGTTGGTTCGGATAAGCTTCAGCAGGATGCGGCATACGCGGGTGTGTTCGAGGAACCGGCAAAGCTTATTGCGGCAGTGATTCTTTTGGCATTGTTATTTAAAAAGAAAAAAATGTATGGTTTATCCGGACTTTTGATAGGTGCTGCAGCGGGTGCCGGTTTCGGAGCTTTTGAATCGGTATGGTATAACCTTAATTACACCGTATTAAGCGGCAATGTTGAAATAGCAAAGTTCTTTTTGCAAAGTCGATTTATCGGTGGATTCGGAATGCATACCGTTTGGTGCGCGGGATATTCGGCAGCATTGGCATTACATACAAAAAAATCAAAGATTTCTCTCGAATCATTTTTAAATGCGGATTTCATAATAATGTTTGTTGCTGCAGTAGTAATGCATTATATAAATAATTCGGATGTATATTGGAAAGCAATCGGCGCGGTAAACGATGACGGAAGTGCAAGTGAAGCTATTTTTATGCTCGGACAAATCGGACTTCGTATCGTTGAATGGATTATCCTTTTGTTTATTATAAGAAAATGTTTATATCAGGTTATATCAATAGGAAGATATCAAAGCGGTGAGGGAATCGGTTATACTCAGGCGATTGGCAATCTGGATAACAACATGGCAGCAGCTCAGATGGGAGTAGCTGCATCTCAGGCAGCAGCTTCATTTGCACCTCCTGTAAGAATTACGGTTGTTTGTATGAGCGGTGCATTAAGAGGTGCGGTTTGGCAGTCGGCAGGAATCGGAGATATGCTTACCATCGGTCGAGATGACAGCAACAGGTTTAAGCTTCCTGCGGATGTTGCCGGTATAAGCAGACAGCATTGTGTTATCAAATATTCGGCAAACGGATGGACTATTACCGATTTGAATTCCTCGTACGGAACATCGGTAAATCAAATAAAACTTGCGCCGGGAATAGAACAGCCTTTAAGAGAGGGAGATGTATTTTATCTCGGAAGCAACGAACAATCCTTCAAGATTTCGTTTAATTCTTAGGGAGTGCTTAAAACGGAAGGTTAAGAGGAACTAAGTTTTGTATACAATGCAAGCAAATTTAACTATAAAAAATGACAGGGGGAAAAGGTATGTATCAAAAAATCAGAAAAAAGAAATACTTAATGGGTATTATATTTGCGATACTGTTTATTGTATCTGCCGTTAATCCGGTTAAGGCTGCAAAGTCGGAGGATGATGATATTTATTCGGGACTTGAGAAGATTGCCGCTACAGACGCATCAAGTGCAGGGGCATCGGGTTATGCAGGTATATCGGGTATCGTAGGCAGCGTTGATGCAAGCGGAAATGTATTAAGTTGGGATTATGCCATAGCTATAAGCGGCGGTACGATTTTTTCAACATTAAATGCATACACGGAAGGTGCAGCAGGATATGCGTTTGTTTCCGCTGCGGAGGGTCAGTGCGTTGTTCAGCTTGACGGAAAGGATACGAGTCTGGGTGCAACCAAGTGGTCTGTAACAAGCGGATCTGAGGATGTAACATTTATGAATCTTACTTACCCGTATGAAAATCAGCAGGCTGCTTTGTATTATTTCGATGCTCAGGGAAATGCTACAAGTCTTCCGGTGGTAATTACGGGATATGATATTGTTAATGATTATTGTATGCTCGCTGTTTCATCAAGCAGTGACACATCCGGTGTTATGGCTCCGGCAGTAATATGTGATGCTAACGGTTCTGTTGTAGCAATGGTATTTACCGGAGGCGTTATGGCACCTTATTTTGATGAGGATCTCTTCTATCAGTCGGG
>JAFSZR010000111.1 GCA_017459135.1 Lachnospiraceae bacterium
ATAAGGCTCTTTGGTAATAATTCATCAAGAGAATTTTGAAATTGCTTATTTATATTATTTTCAAAATCCCTCAAAAGTCTGCTGTCAAGCTGTTCATTACTTAACGCAGGTTTAAAATCTATACTTAATTTCAGCTCACTGTCAAAATACCTGGTAAGATAAGAAGATGCACTAAGTATTACGGGACCGCTTACTCCGAAATGTGTAAAAAGCATCTCTCCGAAATCCGAATAAACTTCTTTTTTCTTATTCTTAACCAAAGCTGTAAACGAAACCTTTATATTTTTAAGTGAAAGTCCCATTAAACGCTTACATATATCCTCTTCCTTTACTACAAGAGGAACCAAAGCAGGAACAGGTTCCGTTACTTTCAGCTCGAGCTTTCGTGCCCAGCTTATGCCGTCACCGGTTGAACCGGTACGGGGATATGAAAGACCGCCGGTTGCAACTACTACATTTTTTGATTCAAGTAATTGTATTTTACCGTCTTCATTTTTATATTCAATACCGGTTATATACGAAGTATACTTATCGGCTTTATTTTCATATTTTTCATTATCATAAGAAGAGTTATCGGATATATCAACCTGCTTTGTGATAATATCTTTAACTTCACAATTTAATCTTATCTTTACACCAAGCTTATTTAATTTCCTTTGGAGAACATTAATCACATCCGATGAATGATCGGATACCGGAAAAACTCTGTTGCCGCGTTCTGTCTTGATATTAAGTCCGAGTTCTTTTTCAAAGAAGTCCATAGTCTTATAAGAATCAAAATTATCAAAGGAACTGAACAAAAACTTCGGATTTGACACAACATTCTTATATAGTTCATCTTTATCACAGTTATTTGTAAGATTACACCTTCCCTTACCTGTGATAAAAAGCTTCTTTCCGGGTTTTTCGTTTTTTTCCAATATAACAACTTTTAAACCTTTTTCGGCAAGCGTAATCCCAGCCATCATTCCGGCCGCTCCGCAGCCTATTATAACAGTATCAATCATTTTTATCTGCTCCAAAATTATGATTCGGTTCTATGAATTCAACCATATCATTATTATTGTCTTTTAAAGGGAGGTAATTTATCAGGAAAAACAAAAAAGGAATCCAAGCAAGTGTTATAAACATAAAAAAGGTCGAATTCAACCTTGATATTATACATGCAGCTATATATGCAAAAACAGTCACAATGAATATAACTTTCATAAGATTTCGAATTGTTTTACCTTGTGTATCGTCCTTTTTTAAGAGGAAAATCCTGCAAAGCACAGCCAATACAAGAGAACCGACGGCAGTAATTAAATACATTCCGACTTTTGCAAAGAAACTAACAGCTCCCCCTACAACAAATATACCGAAATTAACAAAAGGGGAAAAATCAGTACCGTCAACATCATAATTATCAACCATATGTTTATTAAAGAAAATGTGTATACCCAAAGTGCTTAAACAACCACTCCAAATCCAGTAAATAAGTACAATATATAATATAATTACCAAAAGAGCTTTTTTGTTTTTTAACATTTACTATCCCCCCTAAATTTAATCAATGGGGATGATTCGGATTCCGAACCGTCCCCATTTTCATATTATTTATTATACAGGATATGTTTTATTCTCAGAATTTGCAAGGGATGCATCGATTCCTGTTTCCTGAGCATCTCTGTACTTAAAGAAGTCTGTAGCAACCTGTGGGAAAAGTGCATATGAAAGCACGTCCTCATCCTGCTTCTTGTATTGAGCCATTTCCTTCTCAAGCTTATCAAGCTGTGGCTCGATATCATCAGCAGGTCTGTAAGTAATAGGCTCTTTCATTCCAAGGCTGTCAAGAGCCATCTTCTGAACCTCAGGATTCATAGGTTTAACAGTCTGGCCATATTTACCTACAAGTAAATCCTTTGATTCCTTTGTCATCATCTTATATCTTTTACCTGTAACTACATTTAAAACTGCCTGAGTACCTACAATCTGTGATGAAGGTGTTACAAGCGGCGGCTCACCGAAGTCCTTACGAACACGAGGTACTTCTTCAAGAACCTCTTCGAATTTATCTTCAGCGTGCATTTCCTTAAGCTGAGATACAAGGTTTGAAAGCATTCCTCCAGGTACCTGATAAAGAAGTGTTTTAATATTTACACCCATTACCTTCGGACTTAAAAGA
>JAFSZR010000006.1 GCA_017459135.1 Lachnospiraceae bacterium
AGACATTAAATATATTCTGGTTTATAATAAATGTGACCTTCTTGAAGTAAAGGATATGATCAGACTTTCTTCGGAAGAAAACGCTGTTTTGGTCAGTGCGAAGGATAAAAAAAATATAGACCAATTAAAAGAAAAAATAGCTTTTATGACGGATGATAAAAAAGAACGGAAACTTGTATCCGATCTTGTTGAAGTCGAAGATGTTGTTATACTTGTAATACCGATTGACGATTCTGCACCTAAAGGAAGACTTATTCTTCCACAGCAACAGATAATCAGAGATTTGCTTGAGACCGGAGCGGTGGTTGTTGCGGTAAAAGAAAATGAAGTAAAAAATACATTTGATAAACTAAGCAAAAAACCGAAGCTTGTTATAACGGACAGCCAGGTGTTTAAGACCGTATCCGAAAATATACCTTCCGATATAATGCTTACTTCATTTTCAATATTGATGGCAAGATATAAGGGCTTTTTGCAAACTGCCATAAACGGTGCCTTTGCCATTGACGAATTAAAAGACGGCGATAAAATTCTTATAGCCGAAGGATGTACACATCACAGACAATGTGAGGATATCGGAACCGTAAAGCTTCCGAATTGGCTTAAAACTTATACAGGTAAGGAGTTTGAGTTTGATTTTTGTTCGGGCAATGATTATCCGGAGGAACTGCAGCAATATAAGTTAATTATTCATTGCGGCGGCTGTATGCTTAGTGAACGCGAAGTCAGATACCGTATGAAATGTGCATCCGATGCAGGTGTGCCGTTTACAAACTACGGAACCGTTATAGCTCTTTCACAGGGGATACTTACAAAGACAATAGAAGTATTTAATAATAAATTCGATTAACAAATTTATTTAGAGAGGTAAAAAATGAAAATATTGGTTATAATACCGGCATATAACGAAGAGGAAAATATAGTAAATACCGTTACTACTCTTAAAGAAAAATGTCCCGATGTTGACTATGTTATAATTAACGATTGTTCAACGGACAGAACCGAAAAGATATGTGAAAAGAACGGTTTTAATTATATATCTCTTCCTATTAATTTGGGAATAGGAGGGGGAATTCAGACCGGTTACAGATATGCATACAAGAACGGTTATGATGTTGCCGTTCAGTTTGACGGAGACGGTCAGCATAATGCCGAGTATATACATGACCTTGTTAAGCCTATAGAAGCCGGTGAGGCAGATATGGTCATAGGTTCAAGATTTATTGAAAAAAAGGGATTTCAAACTTCTTCCATGAGAAGAGCCGGCATCGGAGTTTTGGGCTTTGTGCTGCGAATTTGCGGAGGCGGAAAAATAACCGATGCAACAAGTGGTTTCAGGGCAACATCCAGAGAAGTTACTAAATTCTTTTCGGCTAACTATGCTCAGGATTATCCCGAGCCGGAGTCGATTATAGCCGCAAGTGTAAGCGGGTTTAAAATCAAAGAGGTGCCGGTTATTATGAATGACAGAACAGCGGGAGTTTCATCAATTAGTCCGTTTAAGTCGGTATACTACATGATAAAGGTAACTTTGGCTATCCTTATTTACAGGTTAGTTGGAAAGAAGTGGAGGTAGAAAGCTATGATGACGGATTTGTTCCGAATGATTTTGCTCGGCGGAGTATTAATATATATTATTGTAATCGGTGTTCTTATGAAAAAAGGCAAAATGAATCTTAAGTATTCTCTTGTCTGGTTCCTGACAGGAATAGTACTTTTGATTTGCGCCGCATTTCCGGGAATAATACGTTCGTTTGCAAAATTAATCGGTGTTTATTCAGAAGTAAACGTGGTGTTCTTCCTTGGAGTTTGCTTCTTACTTATTATTATATTATCTCTTACATCGATTGTTTCGTTACAAAGCGAAAGAATAAGATCTTTGACACAAACACAGGCTTTGCTGGAAAAGAGAGTAAGAGACTTGGAGGAGAAAAATGAAGTACACTGAAAATGATCATACGTTTGCGATATGTGCATATAAAGAAAGTGCCTATTTGGAAAAATGTATCAAATCGGTAATTTCGCAGAATAAAAAAAGCAATATTATTATTGCTACATCCACACCGAATGACCATATAAATAAACTTGCCGAAAAATACAATATTAAGGTTTATGTAAATGATGCAAAGCCGAATATTGCGGCAGATTGGAATTTTGCATATTCAAATGCTGATACAAAGCTTGTAACAATTACTCATCAGGATGATATATATGATAATGATTATCTTGAACTTGTTTTAAATGCATTTAACCGTTCTAAAAATCCGATTATCGCACATACTGCATATTACGAGATAAGAAACGGAAAGAAGGTATACAGCAACAGACTTTTAAGAATAAAGAAATTGATGCTTTTGCCGGTATTACCGAAGTTTACATGGAAGAGCATTTTTCTTAGAAGAAGATCCTTATCCCTCGGCTGTGCTATTTGCTGTCCATCAGTTACATATGTTAAGGACAGACTTCCGAAGGAACCTTTTGAAGTTGGAAACAGGGCTGATCTTGACTGGCAGGCATGGGAGAAGTATTCAAAGCTTAAAGGCGAATTTTGCTATATTCCGAAGCCTGTAATGGGTCACAGGGTACATGAGGAATCGGAGACTTCAAACGTAATCGGTAATGATAACGGAAGAACGCCTGAGGATTATGAAATGTACAGAAAATTCTGGCCTAAATTCATTGCCGATATTTTGATTAAGTTTTATGAAAAAGGACAAAAAAGCAACGATTTATAGATATATCGAAAAATATGCTATGTTATTTTGAATCGGTATAATATTAATTCGACAAACTTTTTTATAAAACAGCTTGATATATTGATTAAAATAGATTAAAATAAACACGTCAATAATAAGTTAATAATATAAGGAGGGTACATATATGGCATTTGTAATTAATGAGGGTTGTATTAGTTGCGGATCATGTGCAGGTTCATGTCCTGTAGGTGCTATCAGCGAAGGCGATGGTACATTTGTAATCGATCCTGATACTTGCATCTCTTGCGGATCATGTGCAGGAACTTGTCCTATGGGAGTTATCTCAGAGGAGTAGTCCGGCACGATATAAGAAAAAAGGAAGCCTGAGGGCTTCCTTTTTTGTGTTTTGTATTGCTAAATATTTTCTTTTTAAATCACGACACCTTCTTTATTATAATTTAATAACATATAGTATACAAATGGCTAAAAAATAACGATATATATTATATAAACTATATCATGTTTAAGGATGGGAAAATACTAAATTATAATTCGAATATAGTACTTGGGGAAATTATTATTTGACTTTTAAGCATTTGTATGATAATACTTTACTACAAATAATTTTTGAAAGCAATAATTGGTTTAATAAAACAGAAATACCATTAAATAATTGTGAAAAAAGCGTAAAAAATCTTTACACTTAAATAATTTGTGATAAACTATAATTAAGAATAAATAATGTCAGATTAGTTGATTTGTCAATTACGCAGATAATTGCAAAGAGGAGAGGTGACAACTATGAAAATTGAAAGATTAAGTGAAAACCAAATAAGATGTACTCTTTATAAGGCTGATCTTGCAGACAAAGAAATGTTGTTAACGGAGCTTGCATACGGAACGGATAAGGCAAAAGAATTATTCAGAGAGATGATGCAGCAGGCATCAAACGAACTTGGTTTTGAGGTGGATAATATTCCGCTTATGATAGAAGCTATACCGGTTTCACCGGAATGTCTGATTTTGATAGTAACAAAGGTTGAGGATCCGGAGGAACTTGATTCAAGATTTTCAAAGTTCACTAAGCCGGCTATGGAAGAATATGAAGGCGAAGCGGAAGACGATGAATACGAAGAACCTTCCGAAGCATCATCATCAGCTGATTCATTGCTTGAGGCACTCGGAAGTCTTGCCGAAAACTTAAACGCTCTTAATAACAGCAGAATGTCCAAGAAAACAAAGAATGCCGTTAAAAGAGAAAGCGAAAGAACCATATTCAGAATATATGCTTTCAAGTCTCTTGATGAGGTTATTCTTTCGGCTAAGCTTGTTAAAAACATATACAAGAGTATGAATGCATTATATAAGAATCCTCAGGACAGCAGATTTTACCTTTACATGACAAAGGATAAGAATACTGACGGAGAATTCACAAGAACCTGCAATATAATAGGAGAGTACGGTAATAAGGTTAAAGCTACTTATGCGACTCCTAATTACATGGATGAGCATTTCAAGGTAATAATCGAAGCAGATGCCATCCAGAAACTTGCAGAGATTTAATTTAAATCAAGATATAAAATAATTTAATAATTATTGAGTACAATAAAAATCCCGCTTGGATAAGCGGGATTTTATTTATATAGTTATAAATTTGTTTTAGTTGTTGATTGATTTCTTTACGGCTTCAACAACAGCATCTGTAGTGATGCCGAAGTGTTCAAAGAGCTTTCCGCCCGGAGCGGAAGCACCGAAGGAATGCATTCCGACAAATTCACCGTTAATTCCGATATATTTGCCCCATCCGAATTCACCTAAAGCCTCAACGCCTACTCTTGCGGTAACGTTTTTAGGAAGAACATTATCTTTATACTCTGCAGGCTGATCCTCAAATAAATCCATTGAAGGCATACTTACGATTCTTACATCTATACCGTCTTCAATAAGCTTTGCCTTTGCTTCAACGGCAAGTGATACTTCTGAACCCGTTGCTATTATAATTGCATCGGGAGTTTCTTTATCGGAATCGGCCAATACATATCCGCCCTTTAAAGCTTCCTGGCTGCTTCCGTCAAGCTGAGGAAGATTTTGTCTTGAAAGAACAAGTGCGGTAGGAGCATCCTTTTTGTTTAATGCAAAATACCATGCTGCAGCACACTCTGTTGCATCTGCAGGACGGAATACATAGAAGTTAGGCATTGCACGGAGCATAGCAAGCTGTTCGATAGGTTCATGAGTAGGTCCGTCTTCTCCGACTCCTATACTGTCATGCGTAAGAACGTATGTAAGCGGCAATCCCATAAGAGATGAAAGTCTTGCCATAGGCTTAACATAATCGCTGAATACGAAGAATGTTGAAACATAAGGTCTTAATCCTCCGTGAAGTGCAATACCGTTTCCGATTGCAGCCATTGCTATCTCTCTTATACCAAAGTGAATATTCTTTCCTGTAGGATTTTCTTTTGAATAATCACCCATATCGTTCATATATGTCTTGGTTGACGGTGCAAGATCAGCAGCACCGCCGAACATATTAGGTAATACGTTCTTAATAATATTAATTATCTTTCCGGATACATTTCTTGTTGCTTCAGGCTTATCTACGGTGTTCCAGAAATCATCAAGGTCAAAGAGGCATTTTGCCGCATCTTCGTCATGATAAGCGTCCCAAAGATTCTTCATATCAGGATACTTTTCGCAATATTCTGCAAAAAGCTTATTCCATTCGTCTTCGTACGCTGCATTTGATTTAATGATTTCGTTGAAATTGTCATATACATCCTGATCTATTACAAATGCACCCTTATCTTCTATACCGAGGTTGGCGCGTAATGCGGCTACATTTTCCTCACCGAGCGGTTCTCCGTGAGCTGAAGCCTTGCCCTCCTTTGCAGGACAGCCGGCGCCTATCTTGGTCTTTATCTCAATCATTGAAGGTCTGCCTTTTTCATTTTTGGCAGCCTCTATGGCAGCGCCTATAGCTTCAAGATCGTTGCCGTCTTCAACAAGCTGAGTATGGAATCCGAAAGACTCAAAACGCTTTCTTACATCCTCTCTGAAAGCGATATTTGTATCGCCTTCTATTGAAATATTATTTGAATCATAAAGAACAATAAGTTTCTCAAGTCCGAGGGTTCCCGCAAGTGAAAATGCTTCATATGAAATACCCTCCATCATACAACCGTCTCCGCCGAGAACATAAGTGTAGTGGTCAACTACAGGATAGCCTTCTTTGTTGAAGGTTGCGGCAAGGTGATTTTCTGCCATTGCCATACCTACAGCCATTGCCATACCTGCACCCAAAGGTCCGGTAGTAGCTTCAACACCTACGGTGTGTCCGTATTCCGGATGTCCCGGAGTCTTGGAACCGAGCTGTCTGAAATTCTTCATATCGTCAATGGTAATTCCGTAGCCGAAGAAATGAAGAAGTGAATAAAGTAATGCCGAGCCATGTCCTCCCGAAAGAATAAAGCGGTCTCTGTTTTCCCAATTCGGGTTTACAGGGTTATGTCTCATATGCTTAGCCCAAAGCTCATAAGCTGCGGGTGCCGCACCGAGCGGAAGTCCCGGATGTCCCGAGTTTGCCTTCTGGATTGCATCTGCTGCAAGTACCCTGATTGAGTTAACGGATTTTGTGTCCATATTGTTCATTGTGTTTTCTCCTTAAATAGCAAATTGCCTGTTGATTAAAATATCGTAAATATTGATTATCTCTGTGCTCTCGCAAGAATTCTCATAATTCTTAAGAAAAGATTTGCTATGTCAACATAAAGCATTGCAGCTGCATCAACTGCCTTATCGACTGTCTTAGGACCCTGATTTGCCTTAGCCCAGTCGTAACCGATGTATCCACAGAAAATCAAAACAACTATATAGTCAATAATTCCTAAGCTGCCTACACCTGTAATTAAAAGAATTAATTCAATTACGATAGTAACAAGAAGTGTAATTCCAAGTGTCTTTCCAAGCGTATTGCTTGCGAAGAAATCAGGGAAGCATGAGCTTAAGAACATCATTGTGAGTGTAACCGCTCCGGTAATTCCGAATGCCATAGGAATGATACTTGCATATCCTGCGGCAACATAAAGTGTAAGTGACATTGAAATAATCATACCGATAGGAATAACGATAAGATTATAACCTATGAAACTGACTGTCGGATTATCAGACTTGTTGACCATTACACTTCCTACAATAACAAGTACAAAGTAAGCTATTAAAAATACAATGTAATTGTTGACTGCCAATGCAAGTATTGAGTCGCTGAATACCGTACAAAGAATAACATTTACCAAAAATCCCCAGAGCAGACATCCGCCGAGTATAAGATTGAACTTCTGGTCGGAAATTCTTTCTGCGTTTGCGTAAGCACTTTGAACCTGCTGATATGAACCGTTGTTACCTGCCATGTAGGTATTGTTCATACCGTTAAAAAGGTTCTGGTTTGCACCGTAGTTAGTGTTAAAATTGTTGTTTGTATTGAAGTTGTTGTTCATATTGTTCATGTCGTTGTTCATGTTGTAGCCGTTGCTGTTGTAAGTATTATAACCGTTGGAATTATTTCCGTTCATATTATAACCTGAATACTGGTTCTGGTTGGAATATTGGTTCTGGTCATAATTTGGGTTATAATTGTTACCGTTGTCATTTCTTAAGTTCATAAAATAACCTCCTCATTTAAAATATATAATTAATATTTACTGAACCTGTGCGTGTGTTTCTTCTTTTTTTCTGAGATATTCGTTTATTGAATAAAGAACGTCGTCGACTTCCATTCCATGTACCATGCAGGCATCCTCGAGGGATTCCATAGCGGAAGACGGGCAGCCAACACAATGCATGCCTGATGCCATAAGAATAGCTGCATTACCCGGGTCAATCTCAAGTATTTCATAAATCAGCATATCCTTAGTTACCTGTTTAGCCATTTCGCATTAACCTCCTTATAAAGATTATAAAAATTTATGTTACATATAAATTATGTAGTTTTTAAAGCAAAGATTAGTATATCACAAAAGAAGGTAAAATGTCTATTAAAATGTTGCCCATAAATAATAAAGAAAATTCTTATTTTATGGTAAAAAAATAAGATAGATTGTATACTGTATACAATCCGTGTATCAAAAAAAGTACAATAAAATGCGTTTTTGACGTTGACGTGTATACAATTTGAAATTATAATAAAGACATCTTAAGAAATTATCGGTGTCAAGGGACATCATACATATGATAATTTCTGATAAGAACGAGAGTAAAATAAAAGGAGGAATACAAAGAAATGTTATTGAAAATGGATGCACTTGAGACAGACAGCTGGGATGGATTTGTAGGCGGAAAGTGGCAGAAAGAGGTTGAGGTCAGAGACTTTATTCAGAGAAATTACACTCCATATGAGGGAGATGATTCTTTCCTGGCAGGACCTACACAGAATACTAAGGACTTATGGCAGATGGTTCTTGATCTTTCAAAGAAAGAGAGAGAAGCAGGCGGAGTTTTAGATATGGATACTAAGGTTGTGTCTACTCTTACTTCACATCAGGCCGGTTACCTGGACAAGAGTAAGGAAACAATCGTTGGTTTCCAGACTGACAAGCCTTTCAAGAGAGGTATGAACGTATACGGTGGTATCCGTATGGCTATGAAGGCTTGTGAGGATAACGGATATAAAGTAGATCCTGAGATAGTTGAATTCTTCACTACTCACAGAAAGACTCATAACGCAGGTGTATTTGATGTTTATGATGATGAGATCAGAAGATGTCGTACAAACCACATCATTACCGGTCTTCCTGATGCTTACGGACGTGGACGTATCATCGGTGACTACAGAAGAGTTGCTCTTTATGGTATAGATTTCCTTATTGAAGACAAGAAGATTCAAAAGGAATCATTTGGTACTGTTTACACTGATGACGTTATAAGAGGCAAGGAAGAGATTTCAGAGCAGATTCGTGCATTACAGGAATTAAAGAAGATGGCTTCATTCTATGGTATTGATATTTCAAAGCCTGCTAAGAACGTTCAGGAAGCTATCCAGTTCTTATACTTCGGTTATCTTGGAGCGGTTAAGGAGCAGAACGGTGCAGCAATGTCACTCGGACGTACTTCTACTTTCCTTGATATCTATGCTGAGAGAGATCTTAAGAACGGTACATTTACTGAGGAGCAGATTCAGGAATTCGTTGACCACTTCGTAATGAAGTTAAGATGCGTTAAGTTCGCAAGAACTCCTGAGTATAACTCAATCTTCGCAGGTGATCCTGTATGGGTTACTGAGTCACTTGGCGGTATGGGTGTAGACGGACGTACACTTGTTACAAAGATGAGTTTCCGTTACCTTAACACTCTTGACAACTTAGGTATTGCACCTGAGCCAAACTTGACAGTTCTTTGGTCAACTAGACTTCCTATCAACTGGAAGCAGTACTGTGCTAAGATGTCAATCAAGTCTTCATCAATTCAGTATGAGAATGATGACTTAATGAGACCTGTTCACGGTGATGATTATGGTATCGCATGTTGCGTATCTTCAATGAGAATCGGTAAGGATATGCAGTTCTTCGGAGCAAGAGCTAACCTTGCTAAGTGTTTACTTTACGCTATCAACGGTGGTGTTGATGAGTGTACAGGTGTACAGGTTGCTCCTAAGTACAGACCAATCACTTCAGAGTACCTTGATTATGATGAGGTTATGGAGAAATTTGATGATATGATGGAATGGCTTGCTAAGGTTTATGTAAGTGCACTTAATATCATTCACTATATGCATGATAAGTATGCTTACGAGAGAATCCAGATGGCTCTTCATGACAGAGATGTAAAGAGATACTTCGCAACCGGACTTGCAGGACTTTCAGTTGTTGCTGACTCACTTTCAGCTATCAAGTATGCTAAGGTTAAGTGTATCAGAAACGAGCAGGGAATCGTAACAAGTTATGAGACAGAGGGCGACTTCCCTAAGTATGGTAACAATGATGACAGAGTTGATAAGATTGCAGCAAGCCTTGTTTCAACATTCATGCACAAGTTAAGAAAGCATCATGTATACAGAAACGGCTTCCCTACAATGTCAATTCTTACAATTACTTCAAACGTAACTTATGGTAAGAATACAGGTGATACTCCTTGTGGTAGAAAGCATGGTGAGCCATTTGCTCCTGGTGCTAACCCAATGCACAGAAGAGATACTCATGGTGCAGTAGCTTCACTTGCTTCAGTAGCTAAGCTTCCATACATGGATTCACAGGATGGTATCTCAAATACCTTCTCAATAATCCCTGGAGCTCTTGGTAAGGAAGATCAGGTATTCGCAGGCGATCTTGAGGTTGACCTTAAGCTTTAAGATTAACATCTTAAAAGGATTGATTTGATGGATAACGGATTAAACAATGTTGAAGACATCGTTGCAATGCTCGACGGTATGGTTGAAAAGGGACATGGACACATCAATGTGTCCTATGACCCTAATCAGGAAGGCAAAGAGGTTGAAACCCTTGGATGTCTGGACTGCGCAAAAGGCAATCT
>JAFSZR010000112.1 GCA_017459135.1 Lachnospiraceae bacterium
ATAGGACATATTAAACAATTTTGCAAGCATTATTTTTATTTTTTGTTGTATTTTTGTACATAATGTCCATATTTTGTGAAGAATCGGTGTTTTACGCTACTTATTTTACTGTTCTTTTTGCATAAATACACCTATCTTTTTTGCCAATTCTTTTGGATTATATGTATAAAGCCTTGCCGGACCGGCCATTTCATCATAAGTCACATTCTTGTATCCGGCAAAATAATCCCTGGATTCCTCATTATATGCGTTAATATAGTCAAAATCTTCGTTGATTTCCTTTTGTTTATTGTAACTTTCGCTAACTTCTTCGTTTGCGCTTCTGTAAGGTTCCATAATCGGATTAGCATATATCATATACATTTTTACCTTCTCAGGGAACCCTTCCGCAGCAACCTTATTGGCATTATCAACCGTCGCAAGATCCTCTTCATACATATCTTCCGTATATCCGCCCCTTGAAATAAGCGCATTTCTTACTTTCATCTGCATATCGTTGTATAAATCAAAGTCATTTGACGGGTAAACGCCCTTCATAAGGCGCTGTCCGCCTATTTTACAGAACTTAACCATCAAATAGTCAAAGAAACCGCAATACTCGTCCTGAGTCGTGTTTGCAAACTGATCCGGATAAGTTACATTTATACCTATTATATTATTTACCTCGTCAGGATAGGTATTCACCCAATGAAATGCCTCTATACAGCCCGTTCCGATAGGTACAAGCGTAAGCTTTCCGGTAACACCGGCTCCTTTTAACGCAGCTCTTGACTCCTCAAGTATCGTATCTATATCTCTTGCCACCTTGCCGACTTCACTGAAACCGTAACCGCTTCTTTCTATTAATACAAGTCTGTAATCGTCTTTTAACTCATCAAACAAAGGCTGAAGCGCTATGGAATCGTCAACAACGGTTGTACTGTGCATAAATACAAGCGTATTTTCCGCCTTATCGTTTCCGTAAACGTAAACATGCATATCGTGACCGTTTACTTCTACCATTTGTCCCGGCGCAACCAGGTAAGCCTTCTCGTTTTTAAGCTTATTCTTGTGGTTTGCATATATAAGCAAAAGCAAAAGACCGTTTACAAATGCCGTCGCAATCATAAATATAATGAATATTTTAAAGAATTTATGCAAAAATCTCCTGAGCTTGGTACGCGCACTGACCTTTTCTTTCTTACTTGTATCTATCTTTCTGAATTGTGCTTTACTTAAATCCTTAGCCATTTTTAAATCTCCTTATTATATGCCTTTTCGTTTATAGTTCATTTTCAGGCACATATAATAATATAATAAAGATTTATAAATAAGTAAATAATAAATTATATTTTTCTTTTTTTTATATTATTCTTGTGTTAGAATATGTTATCTGAACTTTTCCTGATTATAAATGAATCGTTTCTTAATATATAAGGAAATGCTTTTATATGTAGGTATATATGGAAATGCTTTTAATCGACCATATAAGAAAATGTTATTAATTTCAGGAGTATAAATATATGAAGCAATACGCAGAAGATTTTGAAAAAGAAGAAAACAAAGGTGAGAACGCAAACGAAGCTAAAGCAGGAAACAAAGACGCAAAAACAAGTGGAGCTAAAGACGAGAGCAACGGTAATGAAGCAAAGGTCGTAAATAAAAAAGAAGCAGCATCCGGTGATGGTGTGGATAATGATTCAAAAAATGAGAAAGAGGTTGAAAAGCCATCTACTGCAGAAGATAACCTCGAGCTTCACGGTCTTTCCCGTAGGGAGCGCCGCAGGGCAAAACGCGAACGTTATAAGAAAACCACAGAAGATATGAGCCGCAAAGAAAAGATCGGTTATTTCTTTTATTATTTCAAGGTGCCTATCCTTGTCGGACTTGCGGTAACCGTCAGTCTGTCGCTGATAATCGTCAGCCTTTACAAAAATACAAGACCTGTGGCTATTTCATTTGCACTCTTGAACAGCCCGTCAGTTGAATATCTGTCAAAAGACGATTTCAAGGAATATATGGATTACTACGATATGCCTTCTTCATACAGAATGCTCGACTTCTACTCAAGCAAATGCGACCTTGACATTTACGAAGACTATTACAGCAAGAATCCCGATGATGCTATCTATTCGCAGTTTCCTACTCTTTGCTACAATGATTACTTTGATATCGTCATATCGGACAAAACAGGTATAGATTACTGCGCAAAGCTTTCTTTGATAAGACCGCTTGAGGACTCTCTCGATCTTAGCATGAGCAAATACTTATATAATAACTACCCCGAGCGTATCATAGAAGCAAACAATGTTAATGATGAGCCTGTAGCATACGCTATTGATATAAGCGGAACCGAATTTGCAAAGAGCCTTCATCTTGATTATGACGATGTCTACATCGCACTTCCGGGACAATCCGAGCGAAACATTGCAAATTCAAAGAGAATCCTTAACTTCATCTTTGGAGCAGGATTAATCAAATAAACTCCGGTCATGAAAATTTGATATATAAAAGAAACAGACTATTTATACATTTCACTATAATTAGTCTGTTTCTTTTTTGGGGTTCTACAGACTGGTTTTGTTTTTTCCGCTTTTAGTCTGTATCTTATCCCCAACCATACAGACTGGATTTGCTTTTTTCTGCTTTTAATCTGTATCTTTTCCCCACCATACAGACTAATTTTGACTTTCTCTGCTTTTAGTCTGTATCTTATCCCCAACCATACAGACTGGATTTGCTTTTCTCTACTTTTAGTCTGTATCTTTTCCCCAACC
>JAFSZR010000113.1 GCA_017459135.1 Lachnospiraceae bacterium
AGGGACGCAATTTTATATTCCAGCTTGTAGTTCTTTCACTTATGTTTAATACCACCGTTACCGCAATACCTAACTTTATTATAATGTCAAAGCTTCACTGGATAGATACTTTGGCGGCTCTTGTAGTTCCAGCGTTTGGTTCTTCTCTCGGTCTTTATCTTATGAAGCAATTTATTGATCAGATGATACCCGATGCAATACTTGAAGCTGCAAGGATTGACGGTGCTAATGAGTTCCGCATTTTCTTCGGGATAGTAATGCCGTCTGTAAGACCTGCATGGCTTACACTTATTATCTTCTCTTTCCAGGGACTTTGGAACTTAAGTGATACAAACTATATTTATCGTGAGGATTTAAAACCGCTTAACTATGCTTTGCATCAGATACTTTCCGGTGGTGTAACCCGCGTTGGTGCATCGGCTGCTGCTACGGTTCTTATGATGATAGTACCTATAGTACTGTTCCTCTTTACACAATCTCAAATCGTTGAAACTCTTGCGACTTCAGGAATGAAAGATTAAAACTCGCAGAAAGGAGAAAAAGAAATGAAAACATTACGGAAAATTCTTTTAACCGTCGTTTTAATACTTTCTGTGACTGTTCCTGTCGCCGCATATAGCAATGTTCCTTATTCAACTTATACCTATAATTACGATGGGTCAACGGTTGAGTCTCCGCATGCGTATGTTCCGAAAAGCGTTATAGGTGGTCACGATCTCGGCATTGGTGAGTTTTCTTCTCCCGAAGATATGTGCACCGATAAAAAAGGCAATATTTATATTGCAGATACTGCTAACGCAAGGGTAGTAGTTGTATCTGCGGATCATTCATCTGTCCGCGTTATTAATTCTTTCCTTTATGAGGATAAGGAGTATGCGCTTACTAAACCTACAGGACTTTATGTTACGGAAAAAGGCGATTTATATGTTGCCGATTCAACCGGTGTCAATATTTATATTTTCTCGGTTGAAGATTTGATCTGCAAGGGCATTATCAAAAAGCTTAAATCCGATCTTCTCCCAAATGATTTCTCATATATCCCTACTAAAGTTGCCGTCGATAAGGCAGGCAGGGTATATATAGTTTCCGCGGGTAATACTTACGGTGTCGTAGCACTTAATAATGACGGTGAGTTTTCCACATTTGTCGGCGCCCAAAAGGTAACAGTATCGGTTGTTGATAAGATGTGGCGCAAGTTTATGACGAAAGAACAAAAAAAGCGCACACTCAATTATGTTCCGACTAATTATAATAATATTACTATTGATGAAAAAGGCTTTTTATATGTAACTTCTACATATTCAAATATCAGTGCCGTTATTAATACAATACGCTCAAGAAGTACCGATAACCGCTATGCAATGATCAAAAAGCTTAATTCAAGCGGCGAAGATGTGCTGGTTCGCACCGGCGCTTTTCCGCCGGCAGGTGATATCGAAATAGCGGTGGGTTCAAGCGGTAATGAGACCAATACGGATATATATTACGGACCGTCAAGCATTGTCGACGCCGCGGTAGGCGAAGATGGCGTTTATGCTCTTGCTGATCAGAAACGTGGCAAAATATTCTGCTATGATTCAAGCGGCAATTTACTTTACGCTTTCGGTGGTACGGGTAATCAGCCCGGACTTTTCAGAAAGCTTGCAGCTATTGATTATGATGCACAAGGTAATTTACTTGCTCTTGATAACAGCTCTGGTAAGATAACATCTTTTTCCGCAACCGATTATGGTAATACGGTTCAAAAGGCTATTAATCTGACGGCCAATAGAAAATACGATGAATCGGTATCGGTTTGGCGTGAAATTCTTCTTGAAAATTCCAACTTTGACCTTGCGAATATAGGCATTGGCACCGCAATGATGCGCGAGGGGAATTATAAAGAAGCAATGAGATACTTTAAGCTTGCTAACGATGTTAATAATTATTCTGAAAGTTATTCCGAATATCGTCGCGAAAAATTGGGCAGCCTTATCCTTTTAATTCCTGTCGTTATCGTTGTTCTTTGTTGGCTAATATCGCTGTTTTTCAAATGGGTTAAAAAGTTTAATGATAATACTACCATCCGTGCTGATAAG
>JAFSZR010000114.1 GCA_017459135.1 Lachnospiraceae bacterium
CCTGAGCTTCTTGATATGAATTTAAAGGCTCTCGAGCTTGGTATGAATTGTGCTTAATATGGAAAAAAGAAAAGTAATATACTATGAAAATGAATTAGAGGATGAGTTTGCGGATGATAACATTGTGGCCCGTCCAATAGATGAAAACTATGATTATGACGGCGGTATCGGAAGGAAAATCGGAAGATTTATCAATTATGTAATCATAGCAAAAACTTTTGCGTTCTTTTATCTTAAGCTCGGTTTCGGACACAGGATAGTAAACAGGAAAGTTATAAAGAATCATTTAAAGAAAAAGGAAGACAGGGGCTTTTTCCTGTACGGTAATCATACCAATGCGGGACCTGATGCGTTTATACCGAGTTTGGTATGTTTTCCGAAAAATGTTTCGGTTATAGTTCATCCGAATAATGTTTCGATGCCGGTTCTGGGACGTATTACCCCGAGTCTGGGAGCAATTCCTTTGCCTGATAACAAAAAGGCAATGATTAATTATATGAAATGTGTTGAAAACAGGGTATGTAAGGTTAAGGATTGCATAACCATATATCCGGAGGCTCACATATGGCCTTATTATACACATATAAGACCGTTTGTAGATAAATCGTTCGGTTATCCGGTTAAGTATAAAACTCCGGTGTTTTGTTTTACAAACACATATCAAAAGCGCTTTTTCTTCGGCGGAGTAAGAATGGTTACATATGTTGACGGACCGTTTTATCCCGAAGAAAATATACCGATTACCGAAAGCAGAAAAAGATTAAGAGATGCGGTTTACAATACCATGGTTGAAAGAAGCAAAAATAACAACGTGGTAAAGATTGTATATAAAAAGAAGGAAACAGGAACAGAATAATGAACATATTATATGCAGGAAATTATAAGGTTTTTGACGGTGTTATGACAAGTATGCTGTCTGTTCTAAAACGTACAAAGGTCAAGGAACCTTTCAAAATATTTATACTTACGATGGATGTATCGCATTTAAAAGAAGAATACAAGCCTATAAATGAAAAGCAGCTTGAGGTTCTGTCTCTTGCAGCGAAGAAATACAATAAAAAAAATGAAATAAAGTGCATAGATGTAACTGACATATATGACAGGGAGTTTGCGGGAAGCCCGAATGAACAGTGTTATTGTTCACCTTATACATTGCTTCGTTTGTTTATGGATATGCTCCCGGAGATACCGGATAAAATTCTTTATCTGGATGCGGATATAATGTTTCAGCATGATGTGGAACTTTTGTATAGTCATGATGTGACCGAATATGAGTATGCGGCAGCAAGAGACCATTACGGAAAATATCTTATAAATCCCAATTATATAAATGCCGGTGTAATACTTTTCAATATGAAAAAATGCAGAGAGACCGGATTGTTTGAAAAAGCAAGAGAGCTTATTAAAATTAAGAAGCTTACTTTTGCCGATCAAAGTGCTATTATAAGAAGCACAACCAAAAGAAAGGTTTTACCGCAAAAGTTTAACGACCAGAAATTTTTGCATAAATCAACAGTAGTAAGACACTTTTCAAAGAGACTGTTTTATCTTCCGTATCCGCATACGGAAAATATTAAGCAATGGCATATCGAGCGTATGAAAAAGGTGTTTAAGTATACGCAGTTTGATGATATATTGGACGAATATTTGGACTGGAAGGAGAAGTTAGAAAATGAACAGCATTAATATTTTAAACAGAAAACTTCGTAAAAAGAGCAATCTTATTCCTGTTTTTTTCGCTATCGACGATAAATATGTAAAGTATTTTGCGGCCTGCCTTAAGTCGCTTATAAATCATACGAGCAGTGAAAATAAATATAATATACATATTCTTCATGAGGATATTACAAATCAAAATCAGGAAAGAATAAAGGAGATGGAGACCGAAAACGTATCCATCAGCTTTGAAAATGTTACAAAGAGAATTGATAAGATCAGAAAGAAACTGTCCATAAGGGATTATTATTCTTATACAACTTATTACAGAATATTTATAGCGGATATGTTCCCTCAATATGACAAGGTGCTTTATCTTGATGCCGATACATTAATTTTAAAAGACGTGGCACTTTTATATCAATATGAGCTTGATAAAAACTATGTCGGTGCGGTAAACGAGCAGGTTATGGTTAATCATGAAATATTCGGAAATTATGTGGAACAGGTGCTCGGAATAAGCCGAATGGCATATTTTAATGCAGGAGTTCTTTTGATTAACTGTAAACAGTTCAGAAGACAGAATATATTACAAAAATTTGTGGATTTAATTAATGCATATACCTTTGTGGTAACTCAGGATGAGGATTATCTTAATATCATTTGCCAGGACAAAATCCTTTGGATGGACATTAACTGGAATTATCAAAGCTCGGACAAAACGGACAGAAATCTTGATGAAGTCGGTATAATACATTATGCATATGCGATTAAGCCATGGCACAGCAAGGACGTCAGACATTCCGAGGTTTATTGGAATGTTGCTAAAGAAACCATGTTTTATCCTATGCTTAAGAGTGAGTATGACGCCAGAACCGCCGAGGATAACGCGATGTTTGATGAAGTCGGCGTAAAGCTTGAGCATATAGCAATGGACGAGATGCAAAGAGAGGATAATTATCTTCACAAATATCTCGGAATAGAGCAGCCTAAGATAACCAGACAGGATATTATCAAAAAGATTGAGCAATACGAGAAGGAAGGCAGATTCGATGAGGATGTGGAGGATGATCCGCCATCAAGAGAACTTATGCCGGATGAAGTTGACTATTTAAGAAAAAATATGTCTAACCGAATGAGAACAAGATATGCGTTCAGACTTGCAAGATGGTTTATGAATATTATGATAAGAAAGAAGCAGCTTATCATAAAGGATATAATTGGAATTGAACATTACAGAAATTTAAAAAGCGGTGCGATTATTACCTGTAACCATTTCAATGCTATGGACAGCTTTGCAATGCATATAGCTTACGAAAAATCAAGACAGAGAAGACGTAAATTCTTCAGGATAATAAGAGAAGGAAATTATACAAGCTTCCCGGGATTTTACGGACTTTTGATGCGTAATTGCAATACGCTTCCTTTAAGTTCAAATAAAGAAACCATGAAGAAATTTATCAAGGCTGTTGATACCATACTTCAAAAAGGACATTTTATACTGATTTATCCTGAGCAGAGTATGTGGTGGAATTATAAGAAGCCGAAGCCTTTAAAGAAAGGCGGTTTTACATTTGCGGCAAAGAATAACGTGCCGGTACTTCCTTGTTTTGTAACTATGGAAGACAGTAACGTTCCGGGAGAGGGCGGACTTCCTGTACAGGAATATACGATTCACATATCCGAACCGATTTATCCTGATTCTGAAAAGAGCCGTGCGGCAAATGTTAAAGATATGATGGATAAAAATTACGCTGTTTGGAAAGAAATATACGAAAAAACATACGGAATACCGCTTAAGTATTCTTGTGATGAATAAAAATTGTGACGGTTGTACCTCCTTTATCATTAGGTGCAATCGTCATTTTTGCGTTGCACATTAGTGAAAGCCTTTCTTTAATATTATTAAGGGCAATATGAGGGTCGTCGTTATATGTAATTTCCGTATTATCGAAGCCTGAACCGTTGTCCTCGACAATTATCTCAAATCCTTCATCTGTTTCCCGGGTAAGAATATCGATTTGAAGAGGTTCAAGTTCGGGATCCATACCATGTTTAACGGCATTTTCGACTAATGGTTGTAAAGTAAGCGGAGGTATACGGAATTTTGTGATAGGTGTATCGTATTTTACAAAAAGCATTCCTTCAAACCTTACTTTTTCAACCGCAAGATAAGCCTTTGTATGTGCCAGTTCATCTTCAAACAAAATCAGGTTTTCACTTGTCATAGCAGTGAAGTTTTTTCTGAGATAAGTATTAAAGTCAAGAATAACCTGTTGGGCTTTTTCGGGATCCTGTTTACACAGATAATAAACACTTGTAAGAGTGTTATATATAAAGTGCGGTCTCATCTCGAGTGCAAGAAGACTCGCCTGTTGTTTGGTGCTTAATTCCCTTTGGTTTATATATTGGGCTATCTGGTCATAAAGTATAAATATAAACATAATGATACTTGCAATCGAAGTACCTATAACAGTTAACAGAAGACCGTAACTAAACATTTGTATAAGCATACATATTATTGGTATTGAAAGGTAAAGTATAAAGGCATAAAGCTGTCTTTTGGAAAACGCTTTACGGTAAACAAAAAGAATAAAGACATTATATAATGAAAGTACCACAATCGGTAAAAGCAAAACCGGATAATAGATTCCTCTGTGATATACATTGTCATCGGTAAAATAATAAATTCCTTTTGTGAATTGTGTTATTACAAGCAGAATAAAATAAATAAACCAAATAAAAACGGAAATATTCATATGAAGATTTCGTTTTTGGTTTTTGGAACAATCTAATATATAAAGCGTCATAAGAACCATCAGTATTGAAGAAAATAATGATTCGCAAAAAACGGAAAGTCTGGATAGATTAGTATAATTACTATCCAAAAGTATAAGAGATATCTGGGAAGTGATATCCGAAGAAATATACAAAATAAGAATTATAAATAAAACAACAAAAAATTTCTTTTGCTGTTTATGGGCATAGGGAGAGATAAGAGCAAGAAAAAGACCGAGTATTCCTACCATAAGTCCGCCGAAGGCGATAGTGAAATTAGTTAAATCCATCCAATCTGTCATTTTCTACCCCCAATTTACCGGATAACGAAGCCGTAAGAGCTGTTTCTTTAAGCTTTCTTCGGATAAAGGTTTTAATATAAATCCGCATGCACCGGAATCCCATGCATTAAAAGAATAATCCAAAAATGCCGTTAAAAAAATAACATTTGTGCGTGGATTAATATCAAGAAGCTTTTTACATATTTCAAGTCCGCTAACTTTACCAAGTTCTATATCCAAAAGTGCAAGAGAAACATGACTGGAAGCTGCAAATTTGAGTGCTTCCGAAGGCTTGGTAAAGCCGGTAATCGAAGCGTTCGGTAAAACCTGTTCAAGAATAGGGATACCACCTGATAAAATTATCTTTTCATCATCCAATAAAATTACATTTGGTATTTCCTTCGGTTCCCCTAAACTGTCCAATATAACAGATAAATCCACATCAAGGCTTTTTGCAAGACGTGGAAGAATAAGTGCTTCGGGCATACGTTGTCCGCTTTCCCATCTTGCTATGGTAGAGCGGTCTACAAATAGCATTTCAGCCAACTGTTGTTGGGAAAGCTGCCTTTCTGTCCTTAATTTTTTCAGTTTTTCCGAAAATATATTATTCATAATATAACCCCATAATTAAAATAATGTAAAATACATTCTCAAAATGCAGGTTCATGCAAGCGTGAACGCTATTTTATTCATTATAACATATTTGCCAAAATAAAAAAATAAATGTGCCAAATTGTCACATTTATTATTTTTTTGGTTTTATTGTTTCTGAAATTGACGGAAGTATGATAAAATGTTATGGATTGTATAATTAAAAAAGAAAAACTAATTTTTAAATCATTGATGATATATCGGGAGTTTGATTTGTATGAATAATTGGATTGTACCAATACAGTGTCGTAGTTAAGGGAATTGAAAGAAAACTGACGAAATGGGATTTGATGTTGAGATTATGACCGAGAATTTTGAAAAGGTCGATGAGTATTCTGAGTTTACGGATACATTTATCATATATCTGCCGGCAGATATTATGGACAGCAAAATAAGAAAAAGCGAGCTTGCCGATTTCTGTGAAAGAATACAGGAATGTGACGGTAAACTTATAATTATCGGTGAAAAGAAATACCATCATGACCTTGATGCAATTATTCCGATAATCGATAATTATTGCTGGTTTGACAGACCTGTCGATGTAGCGCAGCTTGGAAATGCCATTAAAAACGGTTCGATAGATTTGGCTTCACAATCGGAAAAGAAGAGAATACTTATAGTCGATGACGATGCCTCTTATGCGGGTATGGTAAGAGAGTGGATTAAGGATATATATCGTGCCGATGTCGTAACGGCAGGTATGCAGGCGATAACATTTCTTCTTAAAAACAAGGTGGATCTTGTATTGCTTGACTATGAGATGCCTGTGGTTGACGGTCCGCAGGTGCTTCAAATGCTAAGACACAGGAACCGACCACAAAGGATATACCTGTTGTATTTTTAACTGGGGTAGGTACAAGGGAAGAATTAAGCAGAGTGCTAAGTTTAAAGCCTAACGGATATATGTTAAAAACAACCACAAGAGCTGAGCTTTTGGAATACTTGAAAAGCAAAATAGGATAGGATAAGTTTTTCACATAATGGTGGGCAGGAACCTTCAGGTATACAGTCAACATAAAGATAATCGGCGGCAGCAAGGATTTTTTCCCTGTTGCCGCTTTGTATTGTTTTTTTGGTTCTTTAATGATATTATATTAATGTTTTTTAATTGATTTTTTGATTTATTCAGTCAGGTGGTGTTTTGTATATGCAAACAAGCTGTGATACATGTGCATACTTTATGTATGATGATGAATATGAAGAGTACTTCTGCGATGTAAATATGGATGAAGATGATTACGGAAGACTTGTTTCAAGAAGTTTTAAAGGCTGCCCATATTATAAGGACGGCGATGAGTATAAGGTAGTAAGACATCAGATATGATGTTTTAATATAATATTTAAAGGTATTTGTGCTGGTTTTGTGTCAGTCTTATACCGAATCAGGAGGGAAAGATTATGAAGTTTGATGAATTGTTAACAAAAGTAAGAGGCATTGCGGATAAGGCAGATGTTTCAAATACCGATTTTCTTGCTGTACAGGTAAACATTACCGGAAAAGACAGCGGAGTGTTTTATGTTGAGGTTAAGGATCACAAGGTTTCTGTTGAACCATATGAGTATTATGACAGAAATTGTGCGATAACCATGAATATGACAGATTTTAATAAGCTTATTGACGGTAAGCTTGATCCCGTTCTTGCGTTTACAATCGGTAAACTTAAGGTTGACGGTGATATAGGCAAGGCTGTTGAGTTTGCAAAGCTTGTAAAATAAATTAACGGAGGACAAAAAAATGTATATTACTTGTTTGGACATGGAAGGCGTATTGGTTCCTGAGATTTGGATTGCTTTTGCAGAGGAAAGCGGTATTCCTGAATTAAAAAGAACCACGAGAGATGAGCCGGATTATGATAAGTTGATGAAATGGAGACTTGGCATACTTAAGGAGCATGGTCTTGGATTGAAAGAAATTCAGGCTACAATTGCAAAGATTGATCCTATGCCGGGTGCAAAGGAGTTCCTTGATGAACTTCGTTCCATGTGTCAGGTTATAATCTTAAGCGATACTTTTGAGGAGTTTGCAAAGCCTCTTATGGAGAAGCTCGGTTGGCCTACTATTTTCTGTAACAGCCTCGAGGTTGCACCAAGCGGTGAGATCACAGGATATAAGATGAGATGCGAAAAGTCAAAGCTTACAACGGTTAAGGCACTTCAATCAATCGGTTACGAGACTATCGCAAGTGGTGACAGCTTTAATGATCTTGGTATGATTCAGGCAAGTAAGGCAGGATTTTTGTTTAAGAGTACCGACCAGATTAAGAAGGATTATCCGGAGCTTCCTGCATTCGAAGAGTATTCAGAGCTTCTTGATGCGATTAAAAAGGTAATTCTGTAAGGAGTGTTCGGTTTATGCCAACAAAAAAAGTTTGGTCACATATAGATAAGATTCCTAAAAAGAATGCCGGTGATAAAATCACAAAAGGCTGCCTTGTCCTTGAGGGCGGAGCTTTCAGAGGTGTTTTTACAAACGGTGTTCTTGATTATCTTATGTACAGGGATTTTAATTTTGAAAGTGTTATAGGTGTTTCTGCAGGTGCGTTAAACGGTCTCAGTTATCTTTCGGGACAGATAGGCAGAGCTGCGACCGTTAATCTTGCTTACAGACACCATCCAAAATATGTCGGATTTAAAGCGGTTAAGGGAAACAGGGGCGTATATGGTTTTGATTTTCTTTTTAATGATTTTGCTGAAATATATCCTATGAATATGGAGCGTTTCAACAGCGGAAAGCAAAGACTTACTGTTGTTGCGACCGCTTTAAGAGACGGCAAGCCGTATTATTTTGAAAACGGAGTGACACCTGATATTTTTCAGGCTGCGAGGGCGTCGGCATCCATGCCGTTTGTGTCAAAACCTGTTATAGTCGAGGGCGAGAAATATCTCGACGGTGGCAGTGGCGATAAGATTCCTTATCAATGGGCTATTGACGAAGGATATAAGAAAATTGTTGTTGTTTCGACAAGACCTAAAGGTTTTCGTAAGGATGAGTCCGAGAAGAATTCGGACAGAATAAGACATTTTTATCATAAGTATCCGGAGTTCGCTGAAGGTCTTATCCATGTTAACCGTTTTGAAAACGAACAAAGAGCTTATATGGAAAAGCTTGATGATGAGGGAAAAATATTTGTTATTTATCCGCCGGAATTTATAAACCGGGTAAGCAGGATTGAAGGTGACATGGAAAAACTCGGACATCTTTATTATCTCGGATATAAAGAAGCAAAGAAAAATATAAAAGATTTAAAACAATATC
>JAFSZR010000007.1 GCA_017459135.1 Lachnospiraceae bacterium
ATACGTGAAAATGCAAGAAAGCTTTATCAGGCTTTTTCCTGGAATAAGGGATACAAAGAATACTTTGCCGTTAAGGCAACTCCAAATCCTACAATCTTAAAAATACTTAAGGAAGAGGGTTGCGGAACGGACTGTTCATCTTATACAGAGCTTTTAATGTCTGAAAAGGTAGGCATTACCGGACATGATATTATGTTTTCATCAAACGATATGCCTAAAGAGGAGTTCGAGTTTGCAAGCAAACTCGGTGCAATCATAAACCTTGACGACTTTACTCATATTGATTTCCTTAACAACGCCTGCGGTGTTCCGGAAACCATATGCTGCAGATACAATCCGGGTGGAACTTTTTCCATATCAAATACAATTATGGATAATCCGGGAGACGCAAAATACGGTATGACCAAGGAGCAGCTTCTTGAAGCTTATCCGAAGCTTGCCGCTGCAGGTGCAAAGCGTTTCGGTATTCATGCTTTCCTTGCGAGCAATACGGTAACAAACGATTACTATCCTACGCTTGCTAAGATTCTTTTCGAGGTAGCTGTTGAGATAAAGGAAAAGACAGGCATAAGCCTTTCATTTATCAATCTTTCGGGCGGTATCGGAGTTCCTTATACTCCTGATAAGGAGCCAAATGATATACTTGCCATCGGCGAAGGTGTTCACAAGGCCTTTGATGAGGTTCTTGTTCCTGCAGGACTCGGTGATGTAAGTATCTTTACCGAACTCGGAAGATTTATGCTTGCTCCTTACGGCGAGCTTGTTACAAAAGCCATTCACGAGAAGCACATTTACAAAGAATATATCGGAGTTGACGCATGTGCCGTTAATCTTATGAGACCTGCCATGTACGGTGCTTATCACCATATAACGGTTCTCGGAAAAGAAAATGAACCATGCGACCATACTTACGATGTCACAGGTTCATTATGTGAAAACAATGATAAATTTGCCATAGACAGACAGTTGCCTAAGATTGACAAAGGCGACTATCTGGTTATCCATGACACAGGTGCCCATGGATTTTCAATGGGCTATAACTACAACGGAAAACTTAAGTCCGCAGAACTTCTTTTATGCGAAGACGGTTCCGTAAAGAAAATCCGTCGTGCCGAAACTCCTGAGGATTATTTTGCAACACTTAACGGCTACTGGGATGTATAAGTATACATTGTATTTCCCTGCATACTAAGAAGATTCGTAAATTCTTCTCTTGTAACTTTTACTTCTTCAGCCTGCATAGGGTCATAGTACCTTATGTGGCTGGAGTTGTAACTTATAACCAAAACATATCTACCGTCATCTATACATGCGGCAAACGGAATATCTCTGTCAAGGAAATAAAGTGCCGTATCAAGACTTATACCCGAAATATTTATACCGACACCGTGCGTATATTCAGAAAATGCGCTTTCCCAACTGTCACAGGCAAGTATTTCTTCATACTCAGCCTTACTTCCCGCTGCTTTCGCACACATATATGCACATGTCATAAGAGTCTTATCTTTTTCAAGGCATGCTCTTTCATCGATTTTATCCGCAACGGTATTATAGGTTTCTGCTTCAATCATTCTGTAAATGGTATCACCGCTGCTTTCAACAACGATTCCGCTCTTATCATTATTTACGGCTGTAATTGCGCTTCCCGCGCTGTTATACTCGCCCTTGTATCCATGATTGTCAAATACATAAAATACATTTTCCCTTGTACTTGTTTCTATCTTTAATTCTTTATCAAACTTAGTATCCTTATACTTTGTCATAACAGGCTCAACATTTGCTGTTACATATATATTCTCCGGGAATTTTATATTTTGTCTCGTATAGTCAAAATTTGAAAAAGATGTAGCTTGGTCCATAATCATCGGATTTTCTTCCTTCTTGTAAGAAATATAATCCGGCTCCGTTTCCTCGAAGAACTTATTGTTCTTTACGGATCTTTTAAGATATATGGTATCCTCCTGAACCTGAGCATCCATATTATATATTCCGCTCTTGGTATATTCCTTGACCACGCTGCCGTCCGGCTGCATTATGCATATTTTATACATAGGCATGATAGCATCGCCCGAAGCGGAGATATATACATCTCTTTCATTTGCTACTCCGAAAATCAAATCATTTCCTACAAATCCGAGTCCCTTAAATCTGTCGGACGCACCCTCTGTTTTCTCATATTTGGTATCAGTCTCAAAGTTATGAATTATGATTTTCGATACATTTTCGGTTTGGTCCACATCCGGATAGGCAACTATTTTTTTATTTTCGGAGACAAGATACTTGTCCGATGAAATACCGAATACAATAGTATCCTGAGTCATTTTATCCAGGTCGACTTTATAAATCGAGCTGTCCAAAAGATAATAGAAATATCCGGATTTATCAAAATACGAAAATCTTCCGACTTCATTTTTCATTATGTCATACGGCTCATCACAGGCAGTATAATATATTTCCTGAAGTCTTTTTTCCACCGCGTCATAATGATATAAGGCTATTCCGTTCTTACCTTCGTTGTCACCTCTGTTCATATATCCGTAAACAACAAAGTACATATTGCCCTCATCATCCATATCCGCAATATTTATGTCTATATTGTCATTTACCGCTCTTACATCCGAATAATTTCCCTGAATAAAACTGAATACGGAAGTAAGTGTCTGATCGTCGTAATCATAAAGCCAAAGCTCACCGGCTTTTACAAAGGCTATCTTTCTGCTGTCCGAGGAAGCTTTGAATTCCACATCTTCCTTCATGGCAATACCCATACTGATACTGTTTTCCGAAGGCATTATATAGCTTTTGTCAAATATACTGTCTATATATCTGTCAAATGCCAAAAGCTCAACCTCTTGCTTGTTCGTGTTATATCTTGCGGTATAATATTCATCTACATAATAATAATGCTGTTCCTCCTGATATAAGGTCTGCGCCACATAGCCAAGATGTATAACCGCGTACTCGTTATCCATTTCCGTTATTTCGGGAACTACTCCGGTTATTGCAAGCGGACTCATACCTCCCCAGCTTATCATGTCGTAGGAAGAATTAAGATTAACATGCGAAAGGTCGTAATCCTGTCCTTCAGGAGTAACCTTAAGTCTGTCAAAGACCATATTCCCTTCACTCTCATTTACATCCTTAATAAATGTAGTGTTATGGAAATCCATCGCAAAACTGATTATTTCATTGACATGCTGATTTTCAACATCTACAACTCTTGTATAATATCTTGCGCTTTCGCCCGCTTCATTGGTTATGATAAAAACAAATACATATTCTCTGTTTTCACTCATATCCATTCGGAATCTGACCTTATACTCGGTGTACCCGTTTTTGGTAACACCTTCCTCAGCCTCACCGTTTTCGATAAGCGAGTCTCCTGATATACTTCTTAATTCGTAGCTGTACGTGTCGCCGTAACCGTAGGTATCAACCACCTGAACGTCTACACCGTATTCATCGCTTACGGGTATAATTCCGTCGCGCATAAGGCTTGTTGACATTACCTGTGTATAACCGTACATCATGTTTACGGTTCGTTCGCCGAGTTTGCAATATACTACAGGCAATGTCGGCTCATCAACTTCACGTGATACGGCATCAAGCCCGAGATTATTTAATTTATTTACCAAAAAGGCTGTACCTACGGCAACCGCAATAAATACTATAGCCCTTATTATTATCTTTCTTATCATATGCTAAAAGAATCTTCTCCTTCTTCTATATCTGCATCTTCTTGCATAAAATTCATTACAAAGCATTATCTCTATAAGCTGTCTTAAGGTTTCATCATTGTCCCTACATTTTATCTTATTATATATCCTGTCTGCTGTTATTCTTATATTTTCTTTATCCGGAAGCTCCGCAAACATGGGACTTCCTTCATATTCCAACCTGTCACACGCATCTTCCACAAGCACCATTATGAGTCTTGCCTTCGCCGGATACATATTAATCAGATTATCTCTGTCTCGTTCGGTTTCTTCTTCATCATCAAAAAAGTCAAATTGTTTATTAAGATTCGAATCATATATCAAATTATCCATATTTACCTCGCACTGATTATTATATGAAACAGCGAAACTAAAGATTTGTTATTTAGCTTCGCTGTTTCTTTCATATATTATATTCGTTAAATCAGTGCATGTGCTTATGTCTAATCGCCAAATGATATTCCAAGCAATTTTGCATTTTTAACTATATCATCATCCGCAGAAACGTATTTAAGTTTTCCGGCACTTTCTGAAAGCGGAATTGCGGTAACTTTATTGTTTTTCATAACAACAAGTTTTCCGAAATCTTCTTTCTTTATAAGCTCTGCTGCCTTAGCACCGAATCTGCTTGATATAACTCTGTCATAAGGACATGGGCTTCCGCCTCTTTGAGTATGTCCCGGAACGGTAACTCTTATATCCATACCCGAGTACTGCTTAATCTTATCCGCAACCTCATATGCTACGGAAGGATACTTAGCTGCAGCGTCGGCAATAGCCTGCTTTCTTTCCTTCTTTGGAAGTTTGGCAACCTCTTTTGATATAGCACCCTCGGCAACGGCAAGAATCGAGAATCCCTTTCCTGCCTTTGTTCTGTTTTGAAGAGCATCGCATACCTTCTTTATATCATAAGGAATCTCAGGTATAAGGATAACATCGGCACCGGATGCAATACCTGCGTGAAGTGTAATCCAGCCAACCTTATGTCCCATTACCTCAACTATAAATACACGTCCGTGTGAGCATGCAGTAGTATGAATACAGTCTATAGCACTTGTCGCTATATCTACCGCACTCTGGAAACCGAATGTCATATCCGTTCCCCACACATCATTATCAATAGTCTTTGGAAGTCCCACAACATTTAAGCCCTCTTCGCTCAGACGATTTGCTGTTTTTTGAGAACCGTTTCCGCCAAGCACAACAAGGCAGTCAAGCTTAAGCTTCTTATATGTTTCCTTCATAGACTTTACTTTATCAAGTCCGTCCGGAGTAGGAATATCAAGTTCCTTAAACGGTGTTCTTGAACTTCCGAGTATGGTTCCGCCCTTTGTAAGTATTCCCGAAAAATCATCAGCCGAAAGCTTCTGATAGTTTCCGTAAATCAAGCCCTTATAGCCCTCTAAAAAGCCATATATCTCAACCTCTTTAAAAAGTCCGTAAAGTCCCTTTACAACACCTCTCATGGTTGCGTTAAGTGCCTGACAGTCACCGCCGCTTGTAAGCATACCAATTCTTTTCATCTCTTATACCTCCTTGCGTTATTATATAGTAATTCTTCCTTCCAATGCCC
>JAFSZR010000115.1 GCA_017459135.1 Lachnospiraceae bacterium
AGTCTTGAGTTTGAAGTGCTGGGTACATTTCCTGTTTGCGCATATGTCGGAGAAAATCATCCGTATGCAGGAAGAAGTGAGATAACTTTAAGCGAGCTTGAGGAATATCCGTGCCTTATTTTTGATCAGGATGAAGACAGCAGTTTTTATTTCTATGAGGAAATAATAAGTGCCTCGGAATATAAAAATATTATTAAAACAAGTGACAGAGGAACAACTCTGGAATTGTTAAGAGAACTTGACGGTTATTCGGTCGGAATCGGAACCTTTTATGATGAGGAACTGGATAAGGGCCTTACTGCCATAAGCATAAAGACCGATGAGAGAATTGATGTCGGTTATGTAAAAAGAAAAAACGGAAAATTGTCAGAACTCGGAGAAGAATATTTAAAACTTTTCAGGGAATATGTAAAAGGACTTTTATAGTATAAAGACATTAGGGACGGTTTAAAAATCGCCCCTAAAACTGTAATAAAAAAAACAATTGCAAAGCATGTATCAGTGTTTGCTGATTATATAAAAAAGGAGGGGAGTTTTATGTGTCAGATATTTGCATACAGCAGTTCAAAAAGGACAAAACTTAACAGTATATTAAAGGAATTTTATTCACACAGTGAAGAGCATCCGAACGGCTGGGGACTTGCCACATTTGACGGAGTGCATGCCAATATCGAAAGAGAACCCCTTCGGGCAGCAAAGAGTAACTATTTAAAGGAAAGATTTACGGAAGATATAGCTGCACCGGTTGTGCTTGCTCATATAAGAAAGGCAACCATAGGAAATGTTGAATTGAAAAACTGTCATCCGTTTACGGGTTTTGATACGGAAGGAAGAAGATGGACGCTTATTCATAACGGTACGGTCTTTGAGTTTGAGCCGATGAACAAGTACGTAAAAAGACAGAAAGGCGAAACGGACAGCGAAAGAATTCTTCTTTACATAATAGATAAGATTAATGAAGAAAGTAAAAATAAAAACAGGTCTTTAAGTGAAAGCGAGAGATTTAAAGTTATTGAGAATATTGTTACGAAACTATCAAAAGGCAATAAATTAAATTTGATTATTTATGACGGAGATTTGCTTTATGTTCATACCAACCTTGAAGGTTCATTAAATTATTATCAGGGAAATAAATTTGTTTTGTTTGCAACCGAGCCGCTTGTAAAGGGAAGTATATATGACGGAGAAAATGACAACGGATGGTCGGGTATGAAAGAATCCGACTGGGAAAAATGTCCGGAAGAAAAGATTCTAAGCCATGAGGATTGGAACGAAGTGCCTGTTGCGACTCTTTTGGGATATAAGGGTAAGGATTTAATTTATAAGGGCAGTGAGCATGGAAACTTATATGTTGAGGACCCTAAAGATTTGGAACATATTTATCTTTCATATGCGAATCTGTAGTATCGGGAAAGAATATATTGCTTGAATTTGTGCGTGTTGCAGATAAGGAGATTGGTTATGGATAAGGAAGAAATAAAAGAAGCGTTGTATAACAGATATATAGCACCGACACTTAAGGATAGGGATGAGTTTGTCGGAATTGAAATAGAGATTCCTATAGTGAATCTTTCCGGAGGGGCAACGGATTTTAAGTCCATACGTGAGGCTGTGAATTGTTTTTGCCATAATTTCGGATTTGAATTTAACGCTTTTGATGAAGACGGAAACGGTTACTCGGCAACGGAACCCGTGACCGGAGATAATCTTTCGTTTGACTGTTCATTTAATAATCTTGAGTTTTCTTTTGCCAAAGAAAAAAATCTGACGATAATCAATGAAAGATTTAATCTTTATATAAGTGCGTTAAATGAGAAGCTTGAAAGAAAAGGACATTTACTTACGGGTATGGGCATAAATCCCGGATATAAGGTAAACAACAATGAGTTTCTTAAGGTGCCGAGATATCAGATGCTTGAAGGCTTTTTAAAGAGAAGTAAAAAATGGGAATATCCTATGTACTTTCATCCGTATCCGGGTTACGGAGCATTTGCCTGTGCTTCTCAGGTTCAGCTTGATGTAAGATATGATAAGCTTATAGAAACAATTGACACATTTTCACTGCTTGAACCGATAAAGAGTGTTTTGTTTGCCAATTCGTGGATGGAGGAAGAACCGGATAATCTTTGTGTGAGGGATATGTTCTGGGAAAACAGTACACATGGAATAAATCCTCATAATATAGGTGTTTATGAGAAAATTCCTGATGATATAAATGAACTGCTTGAATACATATACAGAACAAGTATTTTCTGTACGCAAAGAGACGGACATTATCTTCATTTTCATCCAGTTCCGGTTACGGAATATTTTTCGCAAAAGGAAATACGTGGGGAGTATTACGAGAACGGTGAGTACCATCCTTATATGTTTGTACCGGAGGAATCTGATCTTTCATTTCTTCGTACATATAAATTCGAGGATTTGACCTTTAGGGGAACAATAGAATACAGAAGCGGATGCTGCCAGCCTTTTTCGGATGCAATGTCAATTGCGGCGTTTCATATCGGATTATCTGAAAAACTCGATGAGGTAAACGAGCTTTTGTTAAATGATACGGTGTTGTACCATCACGGTTACACGTCGGGTGAATTAAGAAAGATAATGAACAAAAAGGAGTTGCCGGACTTTATAGATAAGAATGAATTAAAAAAGCTTTGCGTACAGGTTTTGGAAATAGCAAAAGCCGGATTAAAGGAACGGGACTACGGTGAGGAAATATTTATAGAACCGATATTTGAAAGAGCTGAAAGCCTTATTAATCCTGCAAGAGAAGTTGCCGAAGGTTTAAAAAACGGTAAGACAATGGAAGACTTTATATATAAATTTTCAAAATTAGCTCCAAGAAAAAGATTGGCTTGTATTTAGGTTCTTCAAAGTATAAAATGTACCATATGGATATCAATTATAAAAATATAAAAAACAATTTATTAAAAGAATTAATCATTCTCGCCATACCGGCAATCTGTGAAGAGATACTCGGAACGCTTCTCCAATATGTGGATACTGCCATGGTAGGTCATTTGGGTGAAGAAGCGACCGCCGCTGTAAGCACAACCACAACTATCGGATGGCTTATAGGCGGTTTCTTCCATTCAATAGGAATCGCCATGCTTGCGATTATGTCAAAGACGGTCGGAGAAGGTAATGATGATAAGTTAAAAAAACTTGCTGGACAGGCAGTTATACTTGTACTTGGCGCAGGCTTGGTTGTCGGAATATTCGCCGTATCACTTGCGAGGTATATCCCTTTCTGGATGGGGGCTGCCGATGACGTGCGCCCGGACGCA
>JAFSZR010000116.1 GCA_017459135.1 Lachnospiraceae bacterium
ACCATGACGATAAGCTGGGGCGGACTCGGAACACTCTGGAACAAGCCTGTAGCAACGGTTTATGTGCGTACTTCAAGGTATACGTATGAGTTTATGGAAAATAATGATTACTTTACGATAAGCTTTTATCCGGAAGAGTATAAGAAGACACTCGGAGTTCTCGGTGCTAAGTCGGGAAGAGATATGGATAAGATGAATGAGTCCGGTCTTACCGCAAAGGAGATTGAAAACTCAATGACCTTTGACGAGGCCGAGGTTACACTCGTTTGCAGAAAGCTTTTCAAGCAGGAACTCGATGTTGATAACATGCCCGAAAAGCTTGCAGAGGTTGTATATGGAAAGGATGCACCGCATGTGATGTTTATCGGTGAAGTGGTGGATATAATTAAATAAGGGTAAAGATGTAGTAAGAATGAATTATGAAAAAGCAACAGAAAAAACTGTTGCTTTTTTTATGCTGATTAAGAGTGAAATTGCTAAAAATAAATTTGAAAACAGAGAAACTTTTGTACATAATTCACAACAAATATAATATTTATGCATGAAATATAATATTTATGCAGTCAAATATCATCCTTTTTTAAAAAATATCAAATTGGTTACTTTTGAAGCTCTGCGCAAATATGTTTAAAATCGTTGACATTATCGAATGATTAATAGTATTATCAAGATGTATTGAGTGTGAAAATACAATTTTCATGACGTGGAGAATATTATAAAAAAGGAGGAATGCAAAACCATGTTAGGAAAAAAGAAACTTCTTAAGTTAATGGCGACTCTTTTAATCTGTATGACATTAATTACGATTCCTGCGCTTGCAGCAAGTCTTGAACCTGCATTCAGTGTTAAAACAGATAAGACAACCTATACTGACGAAGAAACCATTACGGCTGTTTTTACGGTTGATAATGTGACGGGAAGTGCAATCAAAAACATAAAGCTTTCCGGTGCAGTGCCTGACGGATATACTTATAAGTCGGGAACTGATACATCCGATAAATGGAGCGCGGAGGTGGCAAGCGTTGCAGCCGGAAAAAAGGAAAATATTACAGTTAAGTTTGTTAAGAAAACAAGCGCAACAACAACTACGACAACTGATGTAACAAATAAGGATAATAAAACAACAGATGTGACTAAAAAGGATAACACGGGTGCAATAAAGACCGGTGATACCCACAGACCTTTCCTTGCATTTGTGATTTTGGTTTTAAGTGTTGCGGGTATATTTGTTCTTGTTAAGACCAATAAGGGAAGGAAAATTCTTTCGGTTATTCTTGTAGGCACATTGTCATTAAGCACATTTATGATTAACGGCAGCGATGCATATGCACTTGAAGGTGATATGGTAGCCGGAACTCCTGCTTATGCGGAGGATGAAAGCGACAGAGCTATTGCAGGTAAGGCGTCAAAGAACGGTACTGCCGAGATTAAAGAGACAGAACTTAAAGCAAACATTACCGTTGCAGGTAAAGCTGTTGAACTTAAGGCAAATATTTCATATGAGATAAGTTCAGGCAGCCAGGATCTTTCTTACGACGGATACAAACTTAAGTGGCAGGATGAGTTTGAAGGAGACAGCCTTAACCGTGATGACTGGAATGTTGAATTACATCCGGCAGGCTGGGTAAATGCAGAGCTTCAGCAGTATGTTGATTCGGAAGAAAACATTTATGTTGAAGACGGCAAGCTTGTTATTAAGCCTGTTAAAAACGGAGATACATATACTTCAGGTCGTGTTAACACCATGAATAAGCATGACTACAAATACGGATTGATGGAAGTAAAGGCTAAGGTCCCTTCGGGTAAGGGATATCTTCCTGCATTCTGGCTTATGCCTACAGATGAGAATCTTTACGGACAGTGGCCAAGATGTGGCGAGATAGATGCCATGGAGGTTATGGGTCAGGACACCAAAAAGTTATACGGAACAATTCACTACGGTAATCCGCATTCGGAAAGCCAGGGAACCAAGACTCTTACTACAGGAGATTTCTCGGAGGAATACCATGTGTTCGCTGTTGAGTGGGAGCCGGGAAGTATAAAATGGTATGTAGACGGTATGCTCTACCATGAGGAAAACGATTGGTATTCGACAACCCAGGGACAGGGTACTGTTACATATCCTGCACCGTTTGACCAGAAGTTCTATGTAATACTTAACCTTGCAATCGGTGGTTCATGGGTCGGATATCCTGATGAAACTACTACATATGATGATCAGGAATTTGATATAGATTATGTACGTGTCTTCCAGAAGGATTCATATGATGAGAATGTTGAAAAACCTGAAAAGGATATAGTTATGCGTGAACCGGATAAAGACGGTAACTACGTACATAACGGTGACTTCTCAACAAATGAGGCTCTTGATGATGAAGAGGACTGGATACTTCTTGCTACCGAAGGCGGAAAGGCAATAGCAACCATTACAAACGGAGTTCTTCAGATAAATTCAACTGCAGCGGGAGATCAGGATTACAGTGTTCAGTTCGTTCAGGGCGGAATACCTGTCGAAAAGGGTGCGACCTACAGACTTTCATTTGATGCATGGGCAGACAGTGCACGTACCATGAAGGTAAATATGGATGCGGTTGACAGAGGATGGTCAAGATACCTTCAGGATACGAGGGTTGAACTTTCTACTCAAAGACAAACTTTTGAATATGAATACACTATGTCGGATGACGATGATCCGAATGCAAGATTGGAGTTCAACCTCGGAAAAGCAGGTTCAACTGCAACGGTATACATTGATAATGTTAAAGTAGTTAAAACAGCTCAGGCTGATGTGAATAACACTAAGGGCGTTCTTTCGGACGGAAATTATGTATATAACGGTAAATTCCAGGAAGGCAAGAACCGTATGGCTTACTGGGAGGTTGAAAACAAAGCGGGAGCAACCGTAACGGTAACCAATGATGAAGAGCATGACAGAAGACTTAAGATAGTGGCACCTGAAGGAACCTCGGAAGCAAATCCTGTTATCGTAAGTCAGAGTGACCTTGCGTTAACCGGACCTATGCAATACGCGTACAGCTTCGATGCTGAAGGCGAAGCAGGTAAGACAATCAAGGCAAGCTTCGCAGGTACTGAGGTTGTTGCCGAACTTACCGGAGCAAATAAAACATTTACGGCTTCGTTTAATACAGCAGAGGCTATAGCTGATAAGAGCGTTTCATTTACAGTTACTCAGCCTGGAACATACTACATAGATAATGTTAGTGTAGTGGAAGATACATTGATTAAAAACGGAAGCTTCGATGCGGGACTTGTAGGATATGCTCCGTTTATTGACGGCTCGGCAGATGCAACATATGTAGTTGATTCTCTTAACGAGGACAATGCATTTGATATGACAATTAATGACACAGGTGATGCGGACTGGAAGGTTCAGCTTAAGCAGTCCAATGTTCGTCTTGAAGAAGGTAAGTGGTATAAGTTATCGCTTAAGATGAAATCTTCGATAGATCGTAAGGTTACAGTTGCAATTCAAAGAGACGGCTCGGTGAATAAGACTGCAGCAGGTGCTGAAGACTGGACACCTTATGTTCAGCAGACCGTTGATGTTGGAGCAGAATATCAGACCTATGAACTTGTATTCCAGATGAATCCTGAAACTGAACCTAAGACCGATCCGGGAGCAATATTCAATGTAGCTATGGGTGCGGTAGGCGGACAGCGTATTACTGAACAGCACAGAATTTGTGTTGATAATATAGCTCTTGAAGAAACAGACGCACCTGAAAATGTTATAGAACCTAAGCCGTATAATGAGGAACTTATAACAAACGGTAGTTTCACAAACGGTAGTGACGGATGGACAATGTATGTTGCTGAACCTGCAGCCGGAACAATCGGCGTTGATAACGGTAAAGTTGTAGCTGCTTTAACCAGTGCGGGATCTAATGAATGGGATGCGCGTTTGGTACAGGGATTTGATCTTCAGATTGAACAGAACCAAAAATATATTTTAACCTTCAAGGCATCTTCATCAGTTGCCAGAAAAATAAAAGTTGACCTTATGACGGAAGGCTTTGCATGGTACGGCGGAGGTACACCTGAAATCGGTCCGGATGAACAGACAGTAAAAATTCAGTTTACTGCACCGGGAGATAAAGATACAAGCGATAAAGTAGGATTGTTTGTTTCAATCGGCAAGGTTGATGATCCAACCCCTGCTTCCACCATTACATTGGATGATTTCTCGCTTGTAAAGGTTCAGGACTTCCCTTCGGATAATCCTGATGATGACAATATGATTACAAATGCTGATTTTTCAAACGGATTGACCGGATGGAGTGGACCTAAAAATAATGATGCCGCAAGTGTGACTGCGACAACTGCAAACGGTAAAGTAACTCTTGAAATCACTGATCCGGGTACTGCAGATTGGCATGTTCAGTTAAAACAGACAGGATTAAATCTTGTAAACGGAAAGAAATATAAAGTGTCATTTAAGGCTGACAGTACGGTTGACAGGACTATTCTTGTAGGTGTACAGCATGCAACGGCATATACATGGTATGGAGGTAATTCTCCTGCACTTACATCTACAAATACCGGATATGAGTTTGAATTTACAATGAATGCTGATTGTGAAAATGCAGCTTTGTATTTCTCTATGGGAAGTCCTATTGGAATCGGAGACCCTGTCGTGTTATATGACCAACCTGCATCGACAATTACCATTAGTGATATAGAGATGGTTGAAGTTGTTTCACAGTAGTTGAACGAACCGATATATTTAAAACATTTTTGCTAACATCATAATTATAACATAAAATAAAAAACCTTAAGCAGTTAAGGAGTGTCACCCCATAATCTCCACTGCTTAAGGTTTTTTTCTTTCCGGACATTCTGAATGGCTGACTGTTTATTTTACCCAAAATCGTCGGTGTTCATTGAACGATATTTTTTCGGAGTCATGCCGGTGTAATTTTTAAATAACTGAATGAAGTGGCTTTGCGATGAAAATGAAAGCATGTCTGCGATTTCCGAGATGCTGTATTCTGAATTCTTAAGTAAGTTTTCTGCTTCTTCAATTTTCTTTTCGCGAATATAGTCACTTACGGATATTCCGGTTTCTTTTGAAAACTGTCTTGAAAGATAACTGGCTGAAAGCTTGGTATGTTCGGCTATATCTTCAACCGTTATTCGTTCACGGATATGAGCGTATATATAATTGATTGCCTTGTTTATATTTTTGGAAGTTCCGGTATTCTTTTTTAAAAGACGCATCTTTCCGGTAAAGTCCAAAACCATATGGTCATGTATTTCGGTTACATCGTCTATTGTTTTTGCATAATCAAGTTTTTGGATGTAGAAGTCACTCATCTGAAAAGCACGCTCGGGCTCAAGTCCTTTATATATGCATGCTCTTGTTATAAGTGCGGTAGTTATAACCATATGATATTTTAGATTAGTGATTGCATCGGTAGATAGTTGTCCGACGCCGTTTGAATCTATAAATCGTTTTTCTTCACAGTTCTTTCGCACATAATCGATATTTCCGCTCATAACAGCCTGAATGAAGTCTCTTTCTTCGTCTTCAGATTTGTGAGTATGGCGGCTATCGATTGTTTCCGGCTCGATATGAAAATGGCTGGACATAATTTTCATGCAGAAATACCTCCGATTTTTTTTGAGTATATCATTGTTGTTTTTTAATTGCAACACCATATAATATGCGAAATTACAATATATAAGTGAGCTTAAGGAATCTCAAAAATGCTCTTTTCAAAACTTGTAGTATATTATATAATTAAAAATGGGTTTGTATTTGATTTTATGCTAAATGGGGCAGAGTTTAAAATATGCGGGGTGATAAGATGGATCAGGAAAGAAAGAGAAAACTTGATGAGTTATTTGCGGCATTTTCTGTAGTTGCGGAAGGTTCTTATGTTTATCTTTGCGATATGACTGCAGACATTTCCAGATGGTCAAAAAGTGCGGTTAATTTCTTTGATTTACCGGGCGAGTATATGGAAAATGCGGGAACGATATGGGAGGAGCACATTCATCCTGAGGATAAGGAAGAATATCGTCAAAGTATAGATGCGATTTTCTCGGGCAAAAACGGTGGACATGATATGCAATATCGTGCCAGAACGAGCGGCGGCGATTATGTAATGTGTACATGCAAGGGCGTTGTTATTCTCGACCCGGACGGTAAGCCTGATTATTTCGCGGGAGCTATTAAAAACCACGGTTTAAAAAGTTATATTGACAGTGTTACCGGATTGAGAACATTATACGGCTTTTTTGAGGATTTAAGGTCTGTTTTCTGGAGAAAAGAAGAGTCTGTTATTCTTCAAATCGGTGCTACAGGTTTTTCAAATATAAATGATGTTTACGGTTATACATTCGGAAACAAAATTCTTGCTCAATTTGGAAGAAAAGTTCAGGACAAGTTTGGGGATGACGGCGTCGTTTATCGTATGGACGGAACCAAGATGGTTGTGGTTACTCATACGCTTAATCCAAATCAGGTTGCGGTTATTTATAAGGAGCTTCAGGAGAAGGCTGCCGGAAACTTTTATGTTGAAGGTGAATTTATAAGTCTTTCTTTAAACGGCGGACTCGTTATAGTAAATAATTTTGATATAAATGATAAGACAGTTTATTCATGTCTTAAATATGCTTACAGTGAGTCAAAGAATCGTAAGATGGGAGATCTTGTTGTATTCCATGATATGATTACAAATGACAGCAGACAGGCAATTGAAAAGATAAATGTAATTAGAAATAATGTTTCCGAGGATTGCAGCGGATTTTTCCTCTGCTATCAGCCTATAATGAGTGCGTCATCGGAAAGCTTAAAAGGTATGGAGGCACTTGTCAGATGGCACAGTGATACCTACGGTACCGTTCCGCCAAATCAATTTATTCCGGTTCTCGAGCAGGATGCGCTTTTCCCTAAACTCGGAACATGGATTTTGAGACAGGCTATGACGGACGGAGTTAAGTTCCTCGAAAAGTATCCTGATATGATTATGAATGTAAATCTTTCTTATGCACAGATGGAAAAAGACGGATTTATAGATGAAGTCCTTAATCTTCTTAAGGAAACGGGATTTCCTGCTGAAAATCTTTGCCTTGAGATAACGGAGCGTTGCAGACTTCTTGATATGGAGCTGCTTAAGAATATGGTTACTATATTCAGGGACAACGGTATAAAGATAGCATTGGACGACTTCGGAACGGGATATTCTTCCCTGGGAATACTTCGTGAACTTCCTGTTGATACGGTTAAGATTGATAGGGAATATGTGAAAAATGTTGAAAAAAGCGAGGCTGACCAAAACACCGTAAGATACATTTCTGACCTTGCGGATGCATTTTCGGCGGAAGTTTGCGTTGAAGGAGTAGAGACCGAAAATATGAAAGACTTCTTAAAGCAGTATAAGGTAAGCTCGCTTCAGGGATATTACTATTCAAAGCCTGTACCGTCGGATGAATTTTTGGCTATGGAGTTTGTGGCGGACTAAAAAATATATTTTTTAGAAAGAACAGAGAATTAAAATGATTGAAACTTATTATTTTACAGCATTATTATTGTCGGTTTTGGGAACGTTGATATTTATATGCAGGTGGAGAAATGATACCAACATTTACTTTTCTTCACTGTTCATTATGATACCCATAAATAATCTGGCGTTTTATCTCTTGTCGACTTCAACAGAGTATAATGAGGCGTTGCTTGCAAATAACCTGACTATATTTACGGCTAATTTTCTGTCGCTTTTTGTAATGATGATTATAGTTTCCATGTGTACGGAAAAGATATCGAAACTGTTTTCATTTGCAATGTTTTTGGCAAGCTTTATTATGTCCGGTTTTACACTTACAATCGGAAAGAATGATTTGTATTACAAAGATGTCAAGTTCGAGATAGTTGACGGAGTTGTCAGGCTTACGAAAGAATACGGACCTGTGCACAGTGTGTTTTATGCTTTGATAATTCTTCATGCGTTAATTGGATTTGGAGCCATTGTCTATTGCTTTAAGAACAATATCGGCGTTTCGTATAAATCGTTGTCTTTCTTTATGACGGTTGAGCTTATATCACTTTTGTCGTATTTCACTTCTAAAATCACGGGAGCAAGTTTAAGTCTTTTCCCGGCAGAGTGTTTGTTCCTTCAGATAGTATTCCTTTTCATAATGGAACAGACATCGCTTTACAATATAAGCCAGGTCCAGGCTGCTTCGCTTATAGATAAAGGCGAGAACGGCTTTTTATCCATATCCAAAAAGAATAATTTCCTGGGATGTAACAACACGGCACAAAAATTCTTTCCGGATCTTGCAAAGCTCAGAGTTGATAAAAAGTTTATAGACGAAACAAATGAGTATTCAATCATTTCCATTCTTCATGGATTCGTAGAAGATTTTAAGGAAAAGTGTACGGACGATTGTGAAGAAAACGGACACAATCATGAGAACGATGTTGTTCAGGAACATAATCACGAACATAATCACGAACATAATCAAGAAAAAAAACGTAATCGCAAACACGATAAGAAAGCAGCATCGCATGTGGATGAACATATTCTTGAGCGAGACGGAAGAATTTATAAGATACTTGTCGAGCATCTTATGTACCAGAACAAGGTCAAGGGTTATCAGGTTTCCATAATTGATGAAACAAAAGAAAGAAAGTACACCAAGCTTTTACAGCAGTATAATCAAAGACTTGAACATGAGGTTGCACAAAAGACAAGTCATATACAGGAAATACAGGATAAGATGGTTCTTGGTATTGCTGATATCGTTGAAAACCGCGACTCGAGTACGGGCGGTCATATCAAGAGAACAAGTGTCGTTGTTAAGATGCTTATAGATGAAATGATTAAGGACAATATGGAAGGTCTTGATGCGGAATTCTGTAAATACGTTATTAAGGCTGCGCCTATGCATGACCTCGGTAAGATAGCGGTTGATGATGCGGTTTTAAGAAAGCCCGGACGATTTACCGATGAAGAATTTGCGAAGATGAAAACACATGCTGCAAAGGGTGCCGAGATAGTTCATAAGGTTCTTGCGGATGTTGAAGAACCGAGATTTCAGATTATTGCCGAAAATGTTGCGCATTATCATCATGAAAGATGGGACGGCTCCGGATATCCTGAGGGTATTAAAGGTGAAGCTATACCGCTTGAAGCGCGTATTATGGCTATAGCTGATGTTTATGATGCGTTGGTAAGTAAAAGATGTTATAAGGACAGTATGTCATTTGAACAGGCATTCAATATCATTGAAGAGGGTATGGGAACCCAATTTGATGAAAAACTCAATAAATACTTCCTTGCGGCAAGGAAAAAGCTTGAGAACTATTATACTGAGGCAGGAGAAGGAAGAGCATAACCTGACAATTCGTTCTGTAATAAAGAATAAAAATACCCTGTTTATCATTTAGATAAGCAGGGTATAAATTCCATAGAGTACGAGTAAATGGACCGGATAATATGCGTAAAAAACATATTTCATTGACGGTCCTTTTTTGCGGTTGTGAAGAGCAATCGGAAGCATTGCGATAAGTGCGTAAAGTTCGCTCGGCTTGACGAAAACATATATTGCAACAGCCATTGAAATGAAAAGCCATATAAATTTTAGCGCATTGTATCTATCCTTGATCGGCTTTGTCACATCGGTTCTGAAAAAGTAAAACATTAGAATAAGCAGTATTCCGAATGCATCATAATCCGTATGCATAAATATTGCCAATATCATTATAAGAATTATGGCTATCGGTATGCCAACGAGATAAAGCTCGGCATTGGGAATCAGATATTCTTTACTTAAATAGTATTGCTTTTTGGCTATATCGGCAAGGTACACACAAACCAATCCTAAAAAGAGTGTAAAATAAACATTAAGTGTACTGAAATTCGCTGCCGATTTAAAAGTGGCAAGCGAAAAAGGAATCTGGGATATTAGGGCAAAGACCAAAAGTCGAAGCATATATTTCATGACGTTCTTTGTATGATAATATCCTTCCACAATCAGATAACAATATATCGGAAAAGCTATTCTGCCGATAGCTCTTAATATGTTATAAGTTTCCAAAGGGATAAGGCCGCTTAAATAATAGTGCCCATTTACATATTTAAGTCCGATAGTAAGCCCCGTATGATCTATGGTCATTGAGATAATGGCTATCAGCTTTAAAATAAAAGTTGTCATTGTAATACCTCTTACGAATTATTTCTATTATTCTATCATATTTTCAAGCGTAAAAATACTAAAATATAAATTGTTTAATAAGAATATATGGGTTATAATTATAGTTAGAATTTTTTTGCGAGAGATGAGGATATGAGGGTAATATTTAATTTTATTTTAGCGGTTTTCATGATAGAAATCGGCTTCTTCCTTTTTTTTGGAAGCAATTTGAATATTAATAATTTGTCCGAAAATCTTAATAGTTACAGAGATGATAACATCCCTCCGGTTGGGACGGGTGTTAATTTGTATGTGATGGATGCGGGAGAAGTTTTTCTGAAAGCGGAAAGTTATTCAAGCATTCTGTATGAAATGGAAAACTATTATCTCGTTCAGATAAATGACGGAAGATTTATAGTGGTTAAAACCGCTGATGGAAGCGAAATCGATAAAGATTTGGCGGAGTATTCGAAAAAATGCAGAGATTATTATTTTTTGCGTAAAAAAGATAAGCCGGGGTTTTTGTATCTTGAAGGAAGTATAGCAAAGGAGCCCGTGCTTGAAAATGAATCCTTTAAAAGTATACGTGACAGAGACGGCGGAGATAAGCTCAAAAGAGAACGAGGTTATATCAGGATTTATATAAGTGATGTTGTGGTTGATGTAGATAACAATGTATCCGGAAAGAATACTAACGGAATAATGATAAGGTCATTGGATATCATAGCTACCGCGGCAAATGCATTGAAGAAGGTTTTTGGTGTTTTCGTAATTATCATCGGAATACTTTTGATAATCGGTTTTATCAAGGATATTCTTAACGGAGTAACTTACGGAACCGAAGGAAAAAAAGTTATTCTGGCGGATGATAATGTATTTAAAAATATATCTTACATGAAAACAGAATGGAACGGAAAAGAAGATGAAGCAAACCGTGAGGAAACATATGATGAACTCATGGAAAAGATAAAAGATAAACATAATCATAAAGAAACTAAGGGTAAAAAAGGATTTACTATAAAAAAGGATGGATAAGCTATGTCGTTACCGGAAGTAACAAGAAGAATGTTTGCGGATTCGGATAAAAAAAGAGATGCGGGGCTTACTACGCCGGAGGATATTTCGAGAGATGATGATATAAGCTACGGAAAATTCGGAGTCTGGAATCATCTTGATGTCTATAAACCAAAGCAGGCAAACGGACCGTTGCCTGTTATAGTAAGCTGCCATGGCGGAGGCTGGGTTTACGGTGATAAGGAAGTATATCAACATTATTGCATGAGCCTTGCCCAAAGGGGATTTGTGGTTGTAAATTACAACTATCGTCTTGCACCCGAGGATAAGTTCCCGTTTTCCTTATATGATACGGATAATGTATTCAGGTGGATAAATGACAATAAAGACATATACGGCTTTGATACGGATAACGTATTTGCGGTCGGAGATTCGGCGGGCGCAAATCTCCTTTGCGTATATATAAACCTTATTAATGATGAAGAATATGTAAATCGACTAAATACATATTTTACAAACAATAAGGAAATGGTTTTTGAAAAAAGTAAATCAATAGAGGAAAGCGATTACGCATATATAAAGGATTTCAAACCGCAGAAGCATATTAAAATAAAAGCCGTAGGTTTAAATTGCGGAAAGTACGGGTTTGAAGAAGAAAAGAAAAAGCCGGGACTTAAGGATTTGGTTAAGTTTTTGTTTGTAAATGAAGGAACGCATGAAGAATTTGAGCTTTTGGATGTGCTTACTAATATTAATGAGAAGTTCCCGCCGGCTTTCATTATGACCTGCACCGGTGATTTTCTTATAAAAGAAGCGGGAAAACTTGCGGATGTACTCGAAGATAAGGGAGTGCCTTTTGAGTATCATTTTTATTCTCATCCGAAAAGGGAAAAGTCGCTCGGACATGTATTTCATTGCAATATGAGACTTGATTCCGCAAGGATATGTAATGACGAAGAATGCAATTTCTTTAAAAAACACATAAAATGATTAGTTAAAAAAATTTAAGTATTTTTAATCTGATTTTAATCTAAATTAAAAGACCTTCTAATCTTTGAGGTTTATATTAAGTATTGTCAAGAGGACAAAACGACGAAAAGTCGCATAAAATATAAACCGATTATGAAAAGATTGGAAAGAGAGGTAAATGATATGGATGATTTAGAAAAGGTTGAAAAATTAAGAGAGCGAGCAAATGTTTCTTATGAAGAGGCTAAAGAAGCATTGGATAAGGCAAACGGAGATCTGCTTGATGCTATAGTATATCTTGAGAAGCAGGGAAAGGTTAAAGCACCTGAGCAGACTTCTTATTCTACAGAAGCGGATTCACAGCCTGATTATGCAGATGTTCCTGCAATAGTTAAGGAAGGTGAGCAAAGAACCGAGGAAGAAAGTTTTGGTAAGAAGTGCGGAAGAGCTTTAAAGAAAGCCGGAAGATATCTTACTGAGAATCACCTTAAGGTTGAACATCATGACAAGAAGATACTTGATATTCCACTTTGGGTTTCACTTATAGCGATGATAGCATTATGGTGGATACTTGTAATACTTATTATCATTTCATTGTTCTGTGACTTTAAGTATTCTATTGTCGGAACAGGAAATAACGAGGAAGTAAATAAGGTTATGGAAAAGGCTTCGGTATTTACAGGACAGGTAAAGGAAGAATTCAAGAACAACTAATATATGATTAATCGGGAGGATGTAAAAATGGGAGTAAAGATACTTGTGGTAGAAGATGAAGAAAAGCTTGCAAGATTTATAGAGCTTGAGCTTAAGCACGAAGGATATGAGGTCGAAAAGGCTCATGACGGAAGAACCGCGCTTGATATGGCTCTTGAAAGGGACTATACACTTATACTGCTTGATATTATGCTCCCTGCACTAAACGGGCTTGAGGTATTAAGAAGACTTCAAAATGAAAAGCCGGTACCGGTAATACTTCTTACAGCAAGAGATGCCGTTATGGATAAGGTATCGGGTCTTGATGCGGGTGCGGTTGACTATATAACCAAGCCTTTTGCAATAGAAGAACTTCTTGCAAGAATCAGAGTTGCGTTAAAGACACATTGCACCGTAGTTGAAGAAAAACCGGCGGACCTTGAAGATTATGCCGGCATAGAAGATGCAGCCGATAATCTTAATTTAAGCAGCAGTGTACCGAAAGGACACGGCGAAATATTTATGTGGAAAGAACTTGTACTGGATGTACCTAAGCACAGAGTATTATTCAGAGGCGAGGAAATAGAACTTACAAACAGAGAATTTCTTATGCTTAAGACCTTGCTTGAAAATATAGATATAGTATTGTCGAGAGATACCTTACTCGAAAGAGTTTGCGGATACGATTATGTCGGAGAGACAAATGTGGTTGATGTATATATAAGATATCTTCGCACAAAGATTGATGACAAATACGGAATAAAAATGATTCAGACAGTCAGGGGAGTGGGTTACGTAATTAAGTCGGAGTAGGGGCTGATTATTATGTCAAAGAAAAATGAAAAAGATATACAACAGAATCCGGAACAGGAAGATATAAATGAGATGGCACCGGAACAAGAAGATATTGAACAGGTGACATCGAAGCAAAAGAAAAAGCCAAAAAGAGAAAAGAAGAATTTTACGAGACCGGAAAGCAAAAAGGCAACTTCGATAGCCAAGAAATTGCTTCATCAGTTGGTAGCTAAAAAATGGGGTGCGTATTTGGCAGCGGATTTCTTTATGTTTTTGGCACTAACTTTTGGTTGGATGTTATGTGTCGAGATGGAAATACTCGATACATTTGAATTTAACAGGCATAGATGGTTTTCGGCAAAGGGAGGAATGTCGGAGCTTACCTATAAGATAGCTTCGGGTGATGATGTTTTGCTTCGGGCAGATGCATATCCGGCATTTATATTTATAATTAGTGTGGTTGTAATAGCACTGTTTTTCCAGCTTATGAATACTATCTTTTCACATTATGCCGAATATAAAAAGATAAGAAAAACATTAAAGCCTTTGGATGATCTTGCATTAAAGGCGGATGAGATAAGTAAACTTACATTTGATGATGAAAAATACCATCTTATAGAAGATGCGATAACACAGATAAATCCTGAGGACGAGAAGGCACTTTCGCTGGGTGACAGTGACCTTATGGGCATCGAGCAGGCGATGAATAATCTTATAAAGAGAATGCATGATACCTATAACCAGCAGGCGCGTTTTGTCAATGACGCTTCGCATGAACTTCGTACTCCGATAGCTGTTATAGAGGGATACGCCAACATGCTTGACAGATGGGGCAAGGAAGATGAAGAGGTCCTTACGGAGTCGATTGCCGCCATAAAAAATGAGTCGGCACATATGAAATATCTCGTTGAACAGCTCCTGTTTCTGGCTCGCGGTGATACGGGAAAAAATGTAATGAAGTATGATGATATGTCGCTTAACGATATGATGAGGGAAATTTATGAAGAGTCCCTTATGATTGATGAAGAACATCAATACAGATTTGTGGGAGCGGATGAAAATATTCACATAAACGGAGACATTTCCATGTTAAAGCAGGCGGTCAGAATCCTTGTTGATAACGCTGCCAAGTACACCGAAAAGGGTGATGAGATAAAGCTTTCGGTCGGAAGAAACGAAGAAGGCAGACCTTATCTTCAGGTTCAGGACAGCGGTATAGGCATGGCAGAAAACGATGTACAGCATATGTTCGAACGATTCTATCGTGCCGACAAAGCCAGAACCAGACAGGGAACCGGACTCGGACTATCCATATCAAAGTGGATAGTTGATAAGCACAAGGGACATTTTGAAATCCTTTCGAGAACTGAACTCGGAACAAGAATTAGAATAGTATTATAAAAGAAAGCAGGTCTTTGTACCTGCTTTTATTTTTTTGAAAAAAAGTTCTTGACAAGTAAAATTAAATTGAGTACAATTCAATTAAAGTAAAAAATTGCACACAATCTAATTTAACTTGATGTAAATGCGATAAAGTGATAAAATAAGAAAGTGAGGAAAAGATTATGGGATTTTATGATTTTAAGGCTGTTAAGATGAATGGACAAGAGGTTTCGATGGAAGAATATAAGGGTAAGGTTGTTCTTGTGGTAAATACCGCAAGCAAGTGCGGCTTTACACCGCAGTTTAAAGGCTTACAGGAGCTTTACGATAAGTATCATGAGCAGGGGCTTGAGATTCTCGGTTTTCCGTGCAACCAGTTTGCGGGACAGGATCCGGGGGAGAACAGTCAGATAAGTGAGTTTTGTTCACTTAATTACGGAGTAACATTTACAATGTTTGAAAAGATAAATGTAAACGGTGACGGTGCGCATCCTTTATATAAGTTCCTTAAGGAAGAAAAGCACGGGCTTATGAAAGCAATCAAATGGAATTTCGAAAAGTTCCTTATAGACAGAGAGGGAAATGTGGTTGAAAGATTCGGCTCAACAAAGACTCCTGAAGCGATAGAAGATAATATCAAGAAATTGTTATAATGAGTACACTAACCCCATCTTCGGTGTTGAGATGATGGGAATAATGAAAAGGCGGGATTGTATGGATAGATTTGATATAGCAATCATAGGTACCGGACCGGCAGGTCTTGAGGCGGCTATAACCGCTAAGATAAGAAATAAAAAAATACTTCTTATCGGAAATAAGGATTTAAGTCTTAAAGTGAAAAAAGCTCATTTGATTAAAAATTATCTCGGGATTCCGGAGATATCCGGTGAGAAACTTGCGGATAACTTTGAAAGACATCTTTCGGATATGGAGATAGAAATAACCGAAGATAAAATAAGCTCCGTGTATGCGATGGGTGATTATTTTGCACTTCAGGGTGCGGATGTTATGTATGAGGCCGATTCCGTGATACTTGCTACGGGTGTTGTGCTTGAAAAAGCATATCCGGGTGAGCAGGAGTTCTTGGGCAGAGGAGTAAGCTACTGTGCTACCTGTGACGCACCTTTATATAAGGATAAAACGGTTGCGGTCATCGGATACAGTCAAAAGGAAGAGGCAGAAGCGGCATTCTTATGCGAGGTTTGCGAGAAAGTATATTACCTCCCTATGTACGGTGGGGCTACACCGACAGATAAAGCTGCTATAAAAATACCTACAGTAAAAGAAAATATCGAAATCATCACAGACAAGCCTAAAGAGATAAAAGGCGGTATGAAAGCGGACGTGCTTATTACATCAGGGGCTGAGCTTAAGGTTGACGGAATATTTATCTTAAGAGAAAGTGTTGCACCGAGTCAGCTTGTACCGGGACTTGCCACAGAGGATAATCATGTTAAGGTAAACAGAAAGCTTGAAACAAGCATAGCAGGCTGCTTTGCCTGTGGCGATATAACGGGTGCACCGTATCAATATATAAAGGCAGCCGGAGAGGGAAATGTAGCGGCTCTTTCGGCAGTGGCGTATCTTGATGAGAAGAAGCGTAAAGGCTGAGATGTAAAGGACGAAATAAAGAAAAGAATAAAAGACAATAAATAAACAATAAATAAACAAGAAAACGAACATAAATAATAAAATAACAAATAAGTTTAGGAGGATGATGTTATGGTAAAAGTTATTAATCAGGCGGAATTTGATGAGGTAAGAAACAGTGAACTTGCAGTTGTGGATTTTTCGGCAGTTTGGTGCGGACCTTGCAAGATGGTTGCACCGGTGCTTGAGCAGGTATCGGAGGAACTTACGGATGTTAGGTTCTTCAACGTGGATGTAGATAAAAATATGGATCTTGCACAGGAGTACAAAATTACAAATATCCCTGCAATTCTTGTTATGAAAAAGGGCAAGGTTGTTAACTCACAAATTGGATTTGCACCGAAGGATGTGCTTGTTGAGGTGATTAACAATGCCAGATAAGTATGATTGCTTAAAATTGCAAAACCAGTTATGCTTTCCACTATATGCCTGCGGAAAAGGTATCGTAAAGAGATATAAGCCCTTTTTGGATGAACTGGGGCTTACATATACCCAGTATATAACGATGATGGTTATGTGGGAACATAAAAAGATAAATGTTAAGGATTTGGGAAGCTTTTTATATCTTGACTCGGGAACACTTACGCCGGTACTTAAAAGGCTTGAACAGATGGGCTATGTGACAAGAGAAAGAGATAAGGAAGACGAACGTGTTCTTGATGTAACACTTACAGAAAAAGGCGAAGATTTAAAGAAAAAAGCTGTTAATGTTCCGCCGCAGATTGGTTCCTGCGTTGCACTTGAACCCAAAGAGGCGGAAACATTATATAAGCTGTTGTATAAACTCCTGGGAGGGCTTGAAGAGTAAAATACTGTTTTTTGCCATAAATACGTTCAAAAAAATTAAATATAAAATTGAAATAACGAAATTGAATATGATAAAAACCTAAATTGCTAAATAAAAAAATAAATATTTAAATGAAAAAGTTAAATACATAAACAAAAAGTTAAAATATTTCTTGAAAAGTTAAATAAGTTCTGATGGAATATAAATAAAATTTAAGAAAATCAGAAAGGAAGTATCTATGACATCTGAAGAGTTAATTGATAAATTGAATGATATACAAATAATTAAGAGTGAATCAAAGATCCTGGAGATTAAGGCTGCAAATCAAGGATGTCCGAAACGATTGTTTGATACATTGTCAGCTTTTTCAAATCAAGATGATATCAGACCTGTATCCAGAGCACCTTTCAGTGTCCTTGATTCTGATTTGTTAGAAAAGTATATTAAGCGCTTAAAGGAAAATAAGGTAAATCTTGGTGCTCTTGAAGATGATATATGAGCTTATGAGTATTACCAGAAATGGTGAAGTCACAATGAGTTCGATTTTACTGTTTTGTAGATATCCTCAGGCATTTTTTCCACAGCTAAGTATTATTGATCTTCGCGTGGCAGGTGAGTCATATACATTATTTAGTGATACTTTGTACAATGGCTATGCAACTTTAGAAAATAAAGAAGATGAAAGGGTTGCATCAAAGGTGGAACAGTTGTTGATATTCCTTGATGAACCGAGAAGTCGTAAAGAAATAACTCAATTTTTAGGGTTATCTACCATTAATTATGCTATGAAGACATTTATTCAACCATTATTGGATGTGGGGAAAGTACGAATGACAGATCCAAGCAACCCAAGAAGTCATAATCAAAGATATGTTCGTGTTAAAACTGTAATGGGAAATTGACATATTATATCATTTTACTGTTGCAAATCGTATAGAACATCACAGTGAGGATACCAGTTTGTACGCAGGAAGAGGGGATCCTGTCGCTGTATAACTTGGTTTTTTACGGTTGACAGGATTTTATTTTTATGATAGATTTCACTAAAATGAATTAATTCATTATAAAAAGATAGACCTATGCAAAGTTGAATTGAGAATGTGTAGTTCTGCATAAAAAACTGCAAAATATATGCAGCAACTGCTTGACGTTATGCATATAAAAATTTAAAATAATATGCAGAAAGGAGATGCGAGTATGCACCATTTTGATTATTCATTCCTTGACAAGGGAATGCTTCCTGCCGGATTATTAAATGTTACGGCAGATATTTATTCTCTCAGGGTAATGGCTTTAGACAGAAAAGCAAAGTATCAGGATGTATTTACTGAACTTGCTGAAATAGCAAAGGTTCAATCGGTCAAAAGTTCGAATGAAATTGAAGGAATAGTTACTACTGATGAAAGAATACGTGAGATTGTAAATGGAAGTAGTGCACCGCTAAATCATAATGAGCAAGAGATTGCCGGATATAGAGATGCGCTTGCAGAGATTCATAGAGGCTATGCAGATTTAGAGTTTCGGGAAAGTGATATATTAAGACTTCACACTATTATGATGAATATGGCGGGATATTCCTATGCCGGTAAATATAAAGAATTCGACAATGATATCATTGAAGAGGATAAAAATGGAAGAAGAAGAGTAAGATTTCATCCGACATCTGCCGCTGATACACCTGAAGAAATGGAACAGTTAATTCTTGCTTATCAAGAGGCAAGGGATAATGTTAATGTAAACCAGCTTCTTTTAATCCCGTGCGTGATTCTTGATTTCCTGTGTATTCATCCTTTTAGAGATGGGAATGGAAGAATCTCCAGATTATTATCATTGCTGTTGTTATACCGTAATGGTTTTGATGCAGGAAAGTATATATCTTTTGAAGAACAGATTAATCTTCGTAAAGGAAACTATTATGATGCTTTGAAGAAGTCTTCAGCCGGATGGCATGAGAACGAGAATGATTACTTCGCATTTATAATGGAGTTTCTAACAACACTGTATATGTGTTATAAGGAACTTGACAAGAGGTTTGCTGTTATTGGAAACAGAAAGGTTACAAAACAGGCTAGGATTGAAGCAACGGTTTTAAATAGTCTTACCCCAATCTCGAAATCGGATGTTACAAAGATTCTTCCGGATGTCAGTCCCACAACAATCGAAGCCGTTTTGGGACAGATGGTAAAAAGTGGATCAATTAGGAAGATTGGTTCGGGTAAGGGAACAAAATATATAAGGAATTAACGAGGCTTTGCGTATGACAGAATTTGTGTTTTGATTTATAAATTATATTAATGAACTAATTCAAAAATAAAAATGATAGGAGTATGTCATGACAATCAGTGAAAGAATTTTTAAAAGACTTAGTGACATTTCGATGTCGCAGAAGGAGTTTTCCGAGAAGACAGGAATTCAACCCAGCACAATAAGTGAGTGGAAAAAGAAAAAGGCGAATCCTTCATCGGATAAAATTATGTCTATATGTGTGGCGTTGGATGTTTCTCCGGAATGGCTTTTATCCGGTACTAAGCCGGCAGGCTCACGTAAAGACAGACAGGATTATTATATAATTGATAAATCATCGGAATTGGGAACCCTGATTGATTTATTTAATGAAATGAACGATGATTTCAAATCCAGAATGATAGGTTACGCGACAGCGATTTCTTCAATGACAAAGGAACAATAATATTTTGCAAAAAGGATATACTTCATCATGTCAAAACGTAGATTGATTTTTATGATACTGTCTCTTATATGGATGGTTGTTATATTTTGCTTTTCCTCGCGTGATGCGGATGAGTCTGAAAAGGACAGCTATAAGGTGGGACTTACGGTCGGAAAGATTGTAATACCGGATTTTGAAGAAAAGAGTGAGGTTGAGCAGCTTGAGTTTGCACAAAAGATTGACCACCCGGTTAGGAAGGCTGCACACGCAACCGAGTATGCCATACTCGGTATGCTTTTGGTGGGTGTGTTTTATCCGATGGGAAAGCTTGGACTTTTACTGCCGTTTATTTTAAGTGCATTGTATGCTGTTACGGACGAGATACATCAGGTTTTTGTTCCCGGAAGGGACGGAAATGCAACGGATGTGATGATTGACAGTTCGGGTGCTTTGATTGGAGTACTTATTTTATTTATTATTATTTCTTTAAAAAAGAAAATAACAAAAAAGCCGCAAGATATAAGTAGTGAATTATAAAGCATGTATAAGGAAATTTCATATGACGAGAGTTGATTTGATTACTGGATTTTTGGGATCCGGAAAGACAACATTTATAAAGAAATATGCAGAATACCTTCTTGAAAAGGGCGAGAATATATGCATCCTCGAAAATGATTACGGAGCCATCAATGTCGATATGATGCTTTTATCCGATCTTGAAAAAAGAGGTGTCGGGCTTGAGATGGTTGCGGGAGGCTGCGACTATGACTGCCACAGAAGAAGATTTAAGACCAAGCTCATCACAATGGCTATGCTTGGTTACAGCAGGGTTTTAATCGAGCCGTCGGGGATTTTTGATGTGGATGAGTTTTTTGACATACTTCACGAAGAACCTTTGGACAGGCTTTATGAAATCGGAAATGTCATAACGGTGGTTAAAGCCGACCTTGAAGATGACCTTTCGGATGAAGCTGATTTTATGCTTGCAAGCCAGATTGCAAATGCCGGCTGTGTAGTTTTAAGTCACGTTCAGGAAGTGGATAAGTCGCAGGTTAAAAGAACTGTAGAGCACTTGAATAATGCTTTGATTAAAGTGAAAAGTTCAAGAAAATTAAATGCTGATTCGAGTGACGTTTTGGCGAAAAACTGGAATGAGATAACGCCTCTGGATTATGAAATGATAGAAAATTCGGGCTTCAGGCACGAGTCTTACGAAAAGAAAATTCATATGGATGACAGTGGTTTCGATGCTCTTTTCTTTATGAATCTTGACATGAATTTAGAGGAAATAAAAGCTGCCATAAAGAATTTGTTTAATGATACTTCAATCGGAAGAGTGATGCGTGTAAAAGGCTTTGCAAAATCCGATGACAAATGGTACGAGCTTAATGCCACCTCAAAAGGTATAAATGAAAATGAGATTTCGGACGGTCAGAATGTAATTATCGTTATAGGTGAAAATCTTGATAAAGACAAAATTGATACTTCCTTTAACGCAAGATTTTCGACTGTCAAAACCGAGTAAATTATGATATAATTTCATTTGGTAAATTTATTATTTTAAAAATGTATGGGTAATGTAATGAAAGATATTAAATCATCAGTTGGAAATATATCAAAGAAGCTGTTTTCCACAGGCTTTTTTCATATTTTCGGAGGGAATGTTTTAAATAAAATAATATTTTTTTTAAGCAGTATTGTCCTTGTCAGAATTTTGACCAAGTCTGAATATGGTACATTTACTTATGCATGGAATATTTACAGCATAATATTTATTTTTAGCGGAATGGGCGTGGATTCGGGTATGCTTCAGCTTTCAAGCGAGCATGGCGGTGAACCTGAATATACAAAAAAAATCAGTAATTTTGGTACGAGATTCGGAATTAAGTTTAATCTTATATTATCATTGGTTTTGCTTATAACCGGATTGTTTATACCTTTAAAAATCAAGGATGGAGGACAGTTGCTTTGTGCTCTGTGTCTGCTTCCTTTGTTTCAATTTATATTTAATATGATGTCCGGTTATTTGCGTGCGCAAAAAAGAAATCGGGAATTTGCCGTTCTTTCGGTTTTTAACACCGTATTGTTATTTGTTGTTTCTGCCGGAGGCGCATATCTGCTTCGTGAAATGGGTCTTGTTATAGGATACTATTTCTCGACAATTGCGGCATGTCTGGTAGGCTTTTTTGTTTTTCGTATTCATTTGATAAGTAAAGATAATGCGGAAATAGGCAAGGATAAAAACGATCTTTTGAAAATCGGTTTTATTTCCATGGTAAATAATGCACTTGCCCAGCTTTTATATCTGCTTGACGTTTTTATTCTGGGCATCGTGGATTCGCAGGAAAAAGTTCTTGCAAGTTACAAGGTCGCAACGATGATTCCGACAGCTCTGACCTTTATTCCGCTGTCACTTATGATTTATGTATATCCTTATTTTGCAGAGCATAAAGATGACGGAAAATGGTGCATAAAGCGTTATAAACAGATAGTGCTTGCCATCGGTGCGTTTAATTTGTTTTTATCGGCAATGCTTTTTGCCTTTGCTCCGTTTATAATAAAATTATTGTTCGGTGCGCAGTATCTTGATGCGGTAACCGTTTTCAGAATACTTGCGGTAAATTATTTTATTTCCGGAACGTTTAGAATCATATCCGGCAATTTACTGGTAACTCAAAGAAAGCTAAAGTTTAACCTGATTGAATCCATAGTGTCCGGAATAGTAAATGTGATTGCCGACTTCTTCCTGATTAAGCTTTGGGGTTCTGTCGGTGCTGCCATTGCTACTGTTTTGGTGGTTGTGGTTTCGAGCGTTATGAGTACGGTTTATTTGGTTATGACTTTTCATAGAAAGGAACAGGCAGACTAATGAAGTGTTTGGTGGTTGGAAATGCTGATTCGATATATATTAAATCGCTGATTGAAAAAACTATGCTTGCCTATAATGATAGGGTTAGTGTTCTGTCAAAAAACAATAAGATATATTCGGATTATTATGATCAAAATGGAGTTAGTGTAATCAAAGAAAAATATTCCGATGGGAAGCTTGGAACGCTTCTGTGCGGTATCAAAAACCTGAAAGCTTTTAAAGGTAAATACGATACAATAAGCTTTCATTTTATAACCAATCGCTCGCTTATCATGATACCTGCTGCAAAATTGTTAGGAAAAAGAGTTTTTGTTTCATATTGGGGAAGCGATATTTTAAGAGAAAAAAAAGGAAGCTTTTTGGCAAAAGCGGTACTAAAGCTTGTTGACGGGATTACGGTAATCAATTCCGAAATGCTTAAAAAATTCCATTTATTATATGGCCGTAAATTCGATAAAAAAATCCATATGATCGATTTTGGGTCGGATACCATAGATTGTATGAAAAAAATGACTGCATCCGAGGATCAAATCAGAAATAAATACAATATCGAAAATAACAAGGTAATTATTTCTGTGGGATATAACAGCAGCGAAGAACAGCAACATTTGAAAGTACTTGAAAAAATAGCATTGCTGCCGGATGATAAAAAGAAAAACATTCATTTGATTTTAAGAATTACATATGGTTCGGGTAGCGAGGAATACAAAAACAAAATAAAAGAATTAACCAAGAAAACCGGATGTACATATAGTTTTTTTGAATCCTATTTATCCGAAGATGAGATATCTGAAATCACAAAAATAACGGATATATTTATCCATGCTCAGACAACGGATGCACAATCGGCTACAATGTGTGAGCATCTTTATTGTAAGTGTCTGGTTTTAAATCCGAAATGGATTAGATACAAGGAACTTGAAAACAAAGTATTCTACCTGTCGTTCAAGGATTTTGACGAAATGTTTGAAATGTTGAAATATAATATATCTAAGAAGGAAGTAAACGGATTATATGACAGGATGAATTCTAATTCGGAAGTTATATTTGAAATATGTTCCTGGGAGACTTATATTCCGAAATGGAGGAAACTCTACCTGCTTGATTATTGATTTGGAGGATTGAAAATGCCCGGTTTTTATATATCGGATTTTGAAATAACCGCAGAA
>JAFSZR010000117.1 GCA_017459135.1 Lachnospiraceae bacterium
AATCGTCAGTGAAATAAACGACAGGATAATCGGTGCGGGAAACGAGCAGGATGTTTTAATAGGAATTAAGTCCGGAGAGATATACGCTTATACCGATTCGAAATCGGTCAAGGGCGGGAAAATTTACATATATCAGGGAAATTCCGTTACATATAAAAGAGAATATGACAAGTGTACGCAGAGATTGAGGAGATGGCAGTTGTATGGAAATATATTACGGGAGCAGGGGGATCAGTAATTATATAGAGTCAAAAACAGACGGGAGTAATACCGAAATTCTAAAAAAGAATTATTATTTTAAAATGCTTGAAAACAATGATATAGAAGGATTGATTAAACCTGTAATAAGTATGGTTGACAGTGATATGTATTTAAGGTATTCGATAAATTCATATTTTGTTTTGAAAAAATATTTTTTAAAATCAAAGCCTGATATAGCTTGCGTGGAAAATATAATTAATAGTATTTGCAGCAGTATAAGTGATATGGAAAAATATCTTTTGAATCCGAATGACCTCATCTTATCACCGGAATATATGCTGTGGGATGACAATGAAAAAACAATAAAACTGATTTGTGCTCCGTTTTACGACAAAGATATTCGACTTCAATTAAAAAAACTTATGGAATATATAATGCAGATATTTGATTATAAATCTCCTGAGGGAACGGTAAAAATGCATAATATATATGAGGTGACCGTTAAAGAAAACTTTGATATAGGTGAACTTGAAAAAATGGTTTTACGGCATGATTTGAAAAATGATTTTCATCAAGGCGTTTGTCGTAATATATGTTATGAGTCAAAGGTGGATTCTGTTTCAAATGAAACCGGTAAGTCAGGTAAAGAGGCGGTTGATTTAAAAATATTAAATGAACCGGAGGCCGAAATAATCGAACAAGGTCATACGCATGAAAATGCCTTGACGATAAATTTAATTGTTTCGATAGTGCTTATGCTCGGATATATATTTACAAATAAAGGGAAAACTTGCCTTGTTTTATTTGTTGTATCGCTTATTGCACTGGTGATTAATCTTGTATTATATTATTTGAAAAAAGATAAGGAAGATGAGATTGATGCCGATGAATCAATGAGAGAATTTGAGCGGGATAAATTAATTCAAGCAAGAGAGTTTTCTTTTGAAGAAAGAGATTATTTTAATAAATCCGAAACGGAAAGCAAAATTAAGTCGGACTACGGTTATAAGAAAGAATATAAGCTTGTTCCTTTAAATGACGGTATGCTTGAACCTATTGTAATTGATACGGGGAAAAAAGAAATAGTGATAGGACGGGGTAAAAACGATACCGATTACAGACTGAACAAAGAACAGATAAGCCGTATTCATGCCAAAATCTCCGTAAAAAACAATAATATATTTATTGAGGACAAAAACTCAACAAACGGAACCTTTGTGAATTCGGTTAAACTTGAGGCGAATGAACAGATAAGGGTAAATGCGGGAGATATCATAAGACTTGCAAATGAGGAGTTTTTTGTAGCATAAAGCGGTCATGGGATAATGACCGCTTTTTTGACTTATGTTAACCAAAAACTGCAAACAAATTATTGTATTTAAGCCTTATTTTTGGTATATTAGTTATATGTCAAAATGTCATTATTATGTGTTGAGGTTAAGGGAATATGAAGATTAATATATATTATGGCGGACGCGGATTACTTGAGGATCCGACATTGTTTGTAATAGACAGACTTGTTCAGGTTTTGGACGAGCTCAGAGTGGAAGTAAAAAGATATAATATGTATGAGGATAAGTCGGGTATAGCTACGCTCCCGAATACTTTAAAGGAATGCGACGGTATTATTCTTGCTTCAAGTGTCGAATGGTTTGGCATAGGCGGATATATGCAGCAGTTTTTGGATATGTGCTGGCTTTACGGCGATAAGGAAAAGATTTCGAATCTTTATATGATGCCTGTGGTTGTGGCAACCGCATACGGAGAACTCGATGCTGAGCTTTCACTTAAGAAGGCATGGGATATTCTCGGAGGAGTATCCATTAACGGTATCGCAAGCTATGTTGAAAGTGCGGAAGTATTTGAACGAAACAGTGCATTTTTATCATTGATCGAAAAGAAGGCCGAGGACTTATACAGAAGCATTAATCAAAAGCAGGTTAAGCTTCCTACAAGTAATACAGCCGTTAAAAATAATATAATCAAAAAGCATAATATTAATCTTACACCTCAGGAGAGCGAGCAGCTTTCCAAGTTTGTTGCCGATGACGGCTATGTGAAAAAACAAAAGGAAGATATTGAAGAACTTGCTGCCATGTTTAAACATATGCTTGGCGACGATGAGAAAAAAGAGGAACCGGTATACGAGGATGATATAGTGGGAGGTTTCTTTAAAAGCTATTATCCTGAAAAAGATTTTTCGGCAAAGTATGTCATAATTATTCCTGATATAAGCAAGACTCTTATTGTAGATGTTAAAGCGGGTGAAGAGCTTTCATGCGAATACGGAGAGGATCAGGATGCGGATGTAAAGCTTAAGGCGGAAAGCTCGATGATGAGAGATATTATAGCCGGAAAGATGACATTCCAGAAAGGATTTATGTCTGGAGAGATAACGGCAAAGGGTAATTTTAAAACTCTCAGAATGTTAGATCAGATTTTCAGATTCAGATACAATAAGTAGAAAGGGCATAGATTATGTCGTATCAGGCGTTATACAGAAAATGGCGACCGAATGAATTCGATGAGGTAAAGGGTCAGGAGCATATAGTAACAACCCTTAAAAATCAGATAAAATATGAAAGAGTAGGACATGCCTACCTTTTCTGCGGAACAAGAGGAACGGGAAAAACCACCATTGCAAGACTTCTTGCAAAAGCCGTAAACTGTGAACATCCCGTCGACGGAAGTCCATGTAATGAGTGCGCAAGCTGTAAAGCCATAACAGAGGGCGCTTCCATGAATGTAATAGAGATAGACGGAGCTTCAAATAACGGTGTTGACAATATAAGACAGATAAACAGCTCGGTTCAGTATTCACCGTCTACGGGCAAATACCTTGTTTATATAATCGACGAGGTTCATATGCTCAGAAAAGAAGCGTTCAATGCTCTTTTAAAGACACTCGAAGAACCGCCTTCATATGTTATTTTTATTTTGGCGACAACCGATGTACACTCGGTTCCGATAACAATTCTCTCAAGATGTCAGAGGTATGATTTCAAGAGAATTTCCATAGAGATTATAACCGACAGACTTGCGGAGCTATTGGAAAGAGAAAATATAAAAGCCACACGTGAGGCACTTGCTTATGTTGCGAAAGTAGCGGACGGTTCCATGAGAGATGCCTTGAGTATACTTGACCAGTGCATTTCCTTTAATCTGGGTGAGGAACTTACGTATGATAAGGTGCTTAATACGGTCGGAGCGGTGGATATAGATATTTATATCAGTCTTCTTGATGCGATAATTCATGATGACGTCAATAAAGCCGTAAATATTGTTGACGATGCTGTTTGGCAGGGCAAGGATTTATCGCAGTTCATGGTTGAGCTTATAGGCTTTATCAGAAATGTGCTTATGCTTAAATTAAATCCTGAATTTGACGTGGATATTGCCACCGAAAAGAAGGAAACACTTATAGAATTCGGTAGAGAATTAAATGAGGATTATCTTATTAATTATATAAATATACTTCAGGAAGCTTCAAATAAGCTTGCTTATGTAAAGACCAAGAGGGTTATAGTTGATGTTGCGATTATAAAGCTTTGCAGACCGCAGATGCAGAAGGATTTTTCCGCTATCGAAAAAAGATTGGATAATCTTGAAAAGAAAACGGATAATCTTGGTGAAGGTGCAAAAATTGTATATGTCAACCAAAACGGTAGCAGCGATGCGGCAGCGGGCGGTGAGACGGCTTATATGGAAGGTTCGCAGGGTATTCAAAACGAGAACGGTTCATCAAATGTATCGGGAACGAATGCCCCTGACGGTGAAAGAATATATGCCAACTTAAAGAAAGAATTTCCTGAGGCAAGTATGAAAGAAATAGAGAGCATAATAAGCATTTGGGATAAGCTTATGGCAACTATTATGCGTCTTCAGAGAGTTTTCCTTGAGAAAGCCATGGTTGTTCCGGGAGAGATAAAGTCGGCCATAGATCTTGTTTATGTAAGAAATTCCGAAAACCGGCTTGCAATAGATTATTTTGATAAAAAGGTAAACAGGGAACTTCTGGAAGAAGAACTTGCCGAACTTACCGAAAGAGAAATCCATATCGGACTAAGACTTGTGGATTCAAACGATGCGTCTGTTGAAAGATTGCGCGGACTGGATTTGTCAAAGGTAAAATTTGATAATATAAATTTTAAATAAGTTATAAGTGCATTGATAAAAATGTATATTATAGATAAAAAATGTCATAACAGGAGGATTAAAAAATGGCAAAAAGAGGTGGCTTTCCGGGAGGTATGATGCCGGGAAACATGAATAATCTTATGAAACAGGCTCAGAAGATGCAGAAGCAGATGGAGGAGACCACAAAGGAGCTTGAAGAAAAAGAGTATGAGGCAACTGCCGGAGGCGGAGTTGTTAAGGTAAAGATTAACGGTAAGAAGGAGATTACCGAAATCAAAATCGACAAGGACGCATTTGACAGAGACGATGAGGAATTATTCGAGGATATCGAAGAAAATGTTATGGCAGCTGTAAATGAGGCTATAAGACTTCAGTCTGAAGATGAGAAGACTCAGATGGGCAAAATAACAGGCGGAATGGGCGGAGGCTTCCCATTCTAATGGATATATACGGAGATAAGGTCAATAAACTAATTGAAGAATTATCAAGACTTCCGGGAATAGGCGGAAAAACTGCTCAAAGGCTGGCATTCTATATAATAAATATGCCCGAGGACAGAGTAAACAGTCTTTCGGAAGCTATATCCGATGCAAAAAAGCACATTAAGTATTGCAAGACCTGTTATACGATTACGGATAGGGACGAATGTCCTATATGCGCTTCGGCGAAAAGAAATCATAAGCTTATCATGGTGGTTGAAACACCGAGGGATTTGGCTGCTTATGAAAGAACAGGTCAGTATTCGGGAGTGTATCATGTCCTTCACGGAGTTATAAATCCCGCTATGGGAATCGGTGCAAATGACATTAAACTTAAAGAGCTTATTTTAAGACTCGAGGCAGAAGATGTCGAGGAAGTGATTGTTGCAACCAATTCAAGCGTAGAGGGTGAGGCAACTGCTATGTATATTTCCAAGCTGATTAAACCGTCGGGAATAAAGACATCACGTATAGCAAGCGGAGTACCTGTCGGCGGCGATTTGGAATGTATAGATGAAATGACTTTGCTTAGGGCATTGGAAGGAAGAA
>JAFSZR010000118.1 GCA_017459135.1 Lachnospiraceae bacterium
ACGCTCTTCCGATCTAAACAAGCGAATCACCTATGGAAGTAAGAAACTCTTTAAACTTTATCTCATCATCAATTGTAAATTCTCTTTCAAGGTTAATTATAAATTCCGTACAATATCCGAACTTAATATCCGAAGTATCAATATTCTCAGAGTCGGTTGATGCACCGGTTCCCGCCTTCTTAACAGGTGTTACATCAACAACCTCTTTTCCGGTCAGTCCGTTAAATGCACCCTTTAAGAACTCCATAAGTCCTTGTCCGCCTGAATCTACAACTCCTGCTTCCTTAAGTACAGGCAATAAATCCGGAGTTTTTTCCAGGGTTTCATCACCACATTCAATAACCGCTTCGGCAAATTCTTCTATATTAACGCCCTGCTCAGCAAGTTCTACGGCTCTTTCAGCCATAGCCTTTGCAACCGTAAGAATTGTTCCTTCTTTCGGTTTCATAACAGCTTTATATGCTGTTTCCACACCTCTTACAAAACCATCCGCAAGAACATTAACGTCTACCTTTTCTTTTTCTTTTATTTCTTTACAGAAACCTCTTAAAAGCTGTGAAAGGATAACACCGGAGTTACCTCTTGCACCTCTTAACGAGCCGCTTGATATGGTTTTTGACAATTCCTTCAAGCTCGGATTATCCAGATTGCTAACCTCATTTGCAGCCGCCATAATGGTTAATGACATATTGGAGCCTGTATCTCCGTCAGGTACAGGGAATACATTTAATTCATTGATATACTCCTTGTTTCTCTCCAGGTTATTAGCTCCTGCAAGAAATGCTTTCTGAATCAATTCCGCATTAAGTATCTCGATAGCCACTTCAAATTTCCTCCTACTAATCTATTACCCTAACACCTTCAACAAAGATGTTGATATTCTTTACAGACATACCGGTCATTTCTTCAACCGAATATTTAACAGTACTTACAAGGTTGTCACAAACGGTTGAAATGCTGACACCATATGCTACTATAATATGAAAATCAATCGAAATCATATTATCTTCATCAATTACGACATTTACACCCTTACTTACACTATCGCCCTTTAAAAGCTTAGCGATACCGTCCTTCATACTTATGGTAGCCATACCTACAATACCGAAACACTCCAATGCTGCGTGTCCTGCGTATTGAGCTATTACTTCATTTTCTATAACAATGTCCCCAAATTCATTGGTCATATAACCCTTCATTGACATTACCTCCTTAATAAAAAACATTCTTAGTAATTATACCCATTATCCAAAATTTAATCAAGTATTAAATTTATATAGTAATGTCATACATAAATTGTATATTATTATATTATTTCACTTTATTTTTGATGAATAAACCCGCATAATTACTTTATTTTAAAAAAAAATAATTTTTTGCTTGCATATTATATTGTTTTTTGTTAAAATATGTTCGTTGTGAGCTGAAATGCCCTACAAAAGATTGGGTATAGGCTAATAGATTTGTCAAGGAGGTGCTAACGATGGCAAAATGTAGTATTTGTGAAAAGAGCGTTCACTTTGGTAACAATGTGAGCCATTCTCATAGAAGATCAAACAGAATGTGGAAGTCAAACATCAAGTCTGTTAAAGCAATTATCAACGGTACTCCGAAGAGAGTTTACGTTTGTACTCAGTGCTTAAAATCAGGCAAGGTTGAAAGAGCTTAGTATTTTATTACGAAACAGGATATAAAAAAGGTGCTCGCATAACAAGTTGTCACTAATCGTTATGCTAAGCATCTTTTTTATATCCTGTTTCTGACTTAGACTACTATCAATACTTGCGCATAAAGGTCCCTTAACCTTTATGCGCAAGAACCTTTTTAATCTACCATAGAAAGCTGGATTCTCTTCTTCTCAAGATCTACTCCTATTACCGTTACGTCTACTATGTCGCCGACAGATACAACCTCAAGAGGATGCTTTATATATTTTTTGCTAAGCTTCGAAATATGCACAAGACCGTCCTGATGAACTCCTATGTCTACGAATGCACCGAAATCAATAACATTTCTTACTGTTCCCTTAAGCTGCATTCCCACAGTTAAGTCTTTCATTTCAAGTACATCATTTCTAAGTATCGGCTTTTCAAGCTCTTCACGTGGATCACGTCCCGGTTTTTCAAGCTCTTTTAATATATCTATGAGTGTCGGTTCTCCAAGTCCGATTTCCTCGGCTGTCTTCTTCGTATCCTTAACCATGCTCGTAATAGCATTACCTTTGATACCGCCTGTTCTTATATCATCCTCCGATATATTAAGCTTCTTCATAAGAAGCTTTGTTGCCTCGTAGCTTTCCGGATGTACGCTTGTTGAATCAAGAGCCTCGTCTCCTCCGGTAATTCTCATAAATCCGGCACACTGCTCAAATGCCTTAGGTCCAAGCTTCGGTACCTTAAGTAAATCCTTACGGCTTGTGAAACGTCCGTTATTTTCTCTGTAGGCTACGATATTTTTGGCAATAGGCTTGCTTATACCGGATATGTATGACAAAAGCTGCGGTGATGCAGTATTTAAATCAACACCAACGTTATTTACACAATCCTCAACAACTGCGGTAAGCGCATTGTCAAGATTTTTCTGATTCATATCATGCTGATACTGACCGACACCTATAGACTTAGGATCAATCTTAACAAGCTCAGCCAGTGGGTCCTGTATTCTTCTGGCAATCGATGCCGCACTTCTCTGCCACTCATCAAAATCAGGGAATTCTTCCGATGCAGCCTTGCTTGCGGAATAAATAGATGCACCTGCTTCATTTACTATTACATATTTTATGTCTTTATTTATTTCTTTAAGTAAATCCACAATAAGTGCTTCCGACTCACGACTTGCGGTACCGTTACCGAGTGAAATGAGCGTTACCTTGTATTTTGCTATAAGCTTCTTTAAGATTTCTCTTGCTTCAAGCTCTCTCTTTTTTCCCATGGTCGGATATATAATTACCGTATCAAGCACCTTACCGGTTGAATCAACTACGGCAAGCTTGCTTCCGTGATTATATCCCGGATCCCAACCAAGAACGGTATGTCCCGCAACAGGCGGCTGCATAAGGAGCTGATGAAGATTCTTTCCGAATACATTTATAGCACCCTCTTCGGCTGCTTCCGTAAGCTCGTTTCTTA